>CAZGOT010000035.1:13889-18254 GCA_964527495.1 uncultured Haliscomenobacter sp. | reverse complement strand
AAAACCGCGGTCTGGAAATTACCCTCAACACGGTAATTGCCGATAAACGCAAGTTTAGCTGGAATGCCGGGTTCAACATCACGTTTAATAAAAATGAGATTACTAAACTCACAGCTGTCGAAGACCCCTCCTTCCTGGGTATCGAAACCGGAGGCATCGCCGGAGGTGTCGGCAATAATATCCAGATTCATTCCGTAGGGTTCCCCCGGAATGCCTTCTTCGTTTATCGTCAGGTATACAACGGGGAGGAAAAACCACTGGAAGGGTTGTTTGTTGACGAAAATAATGACGGCCGGAGTACGCTGGATGACCGTTACCGTTTCAAAAGTCCTGATCCTACCGTATTCCTGGGATTCTCCTCCCAATTTACAATGGACCGGCTCAGCCTCTCTTTCGTTTTGCGGAGCAATATCGGCAATTATGTCTATAACAACGTAGACTCCGAGCGCGGTGTATATCGGAACCTTACGCTGAACAACGTACTGCGCAATGCAACGCCCGACCTTCTGGCCACGCGTTTCAGCAACAACCAGTACTTCTCTGATTACTACATTCAAAATGCTTCTTTCCTGCGTATGGACAATATCACGCTGGGTTACAACGTAGGCAGTATTTTGGATAATCAGGCGAACCTTCAACTTTCAGCTATGATCCAAAACGTATTCGTTATCACGAAGTATACTGGACTGGACCCGGAAATCCCCGGAGGGATAGACAACAACTTCTATCCACGCCCACGCATCATTTCTTTCGGACTTAATCTCAACTTCTAAAATATTTCAAAATGAAAATCAGCATATTCAAATCTTGGAAAATCATAGGAGTTCTCGGGGTGCTGCTCTCTCTGGGCGCTTGTACCGACGACCTGAACAGGGAACCCTTCCCCGTTTCCGGGCTTACGGCGGCTTCTGTATATAAGGATGCGGCCAATTACAAGGCATTTCTGGCAAAGCTATATGCAGGTCTGGCCACTTCTGGTCAGCAGGGCCCTGCTGGCCAGCCGGATATTGATGGTCTTGACGAGGGCTTTTCCCAGTACCTTCGGCAATACTGGAAAGCACAGGAGCTTCCTACTGACGAAGCAGTCATCGGTTGGAACGATGGCTCACTGCCAGATTACCATGATATGGACTGGACCACGGGTAATGAGTTTATTGCGGCTATGTACAACCGCATTTTTTATCAAATTTCTTTGTGTAACGAGTTTATCCGCCAATCTTCTCCGGAAAAACTCAGCGAGCGGGGGATTTCTGGTAAGGATGCTGACAATATTAAAATCTACCGTGCAGAAGCCCGTTTTCTGCGCGCCCTGAGCTATTATCATGCACTTGATCTTTTCGGTAACGTACCCTTTGTTACGGATGCAGACCCCATTGGAGCATTTTTGCCGAACCAGATTTCCCGTGCAGATCTTTTTGCTTTTCTGGAAAAGGAACTTCAGGAAATGGATGCCGACCTCCTTGCGCCTCGTAGTAATGAATATGGCCGTGCCGACAAAGCTGCCGCCTGGGCTTTGCTGGCAAAGCTCTATCTGAATGCCCAGGTATATATTGGTCAGGCCAAATTTTCAGAATGTATTGCACAGTGCAATAAAATCATCGCGGCAGGGTATGCTCTCGAGCCCAACTACCGCCACTTGTTTCTCGCGGACAACCACCGCTCCCGTGAGATTATCTTTGCAGTAGCTTTTGATGGACTTCGGACCCAAAACTACGGTGGTACAACTTTCCTGATTCACGCTGCGGTCGGTGGTACGATGAACCCGGCAGAATATGGCGTAAATGGCGGATGGTGGGGCCTTCGGACTACCAAGAGCATGGTCAATCTGTTCTCGGATATTACAGGTGCTACCGACCGTCGTGCTATGTTCCATGTGGATGGACAAAAACTCGATATCTCGGATATTTTTACTTTCCAGGATGGTTATGCCGTATCGAAATTCCGGAATGTGACTTCTACCGGAGCGAAAGGGTCAGATCCGCGTGGAGAATTTACGGATACTGATTTCCCTGTGTTCCGGCTTGCTGATGTTCATTTAATGTATGCCGAAGCGGTTCTTCGTGGGGGCTCCGGTGGTAGTTCGGCTACGGCGCTGCAATATGTCAATGCAATTCGCGCACGCGCGTTCAATGGATCCAATGCTGGTAACGTAACTTCTATTACGCTCGAATTTCTCCTTGACGAGCGTGCCAGGGAACTCTACTGGGAAGGCCATCGCCGCACTGATTTAATCCGCTTTGGGCGCTTTACTGGTGCTAACTATCTCTGGGCTTTCAAAGGGGGAGTAAAAGATGGCAGGGCAGTCGCTGACCACCTGGTCCTTTACCCTATTCCCAGCGCCGATTTGATTGCAAATCCTAAGCTAAAGCAGAATACCGGATATTAATTTTAACCAACAACCTCAATTTTCTAAACATGAAAAACTGGTTCAATAAAATATGGCTTTTGCCGGTCTTGTTGCTTGCCTTTTCTGCTTGTGACAAAGATGAAGAGAAGACAATCCTCGCAATTACGGCAGGACCTTCCCTTGGCCTTTCTGCCACTACCCTGACACTTGCGGAGGCCAATGCCAGAAATGTAGCCCTTACTGTTTCAGGAAGTGCTGCAGACTTTGGGTTTTCCGCTCCTGTTACCAACCGTTTGCAAATAGACAGGAGGGGGAATAATTTCGCAGGGGCACAAGAAATTAACCTGCCTACCCTTAACCGAAACTTTACAACTGCGGAATTGAACGATATTGCTATCAAACTCGGTATTGCACCGGGAAGTGCTGGCGATTTGGAGTTGCGTATCAAGTCTGATGTGCTCAGGGCACCTTCTGTTTTTTCTAATGTGGTTACCTTGAGAGTTACGCCTTATCTGGTGATTATCGTTTATCCTACCTTGTATGTGCCGGGAAGCTATCAGGGCTGGGCGCCGGATAAAGCTGATAGGATTGTATCGGTTAAGAGTAACGACAACTATGAGGGTTTTGTCAATTTTCCCGATGCCACCACCGAGTTCAAGCTCACCAATGCTCCCAACTGGAACAATGGGGTTTTTGGCGACGAGGGAGATGGTTCTTCCGGTAAAATTATATCTCCTGGAAATAATTTTAAGGCAAGTTCCTCAGGATATTATCGTATCAATGCGGATTTATCTGCCAAGGTATGGTCTCTGACCAAAACTTCCTGGGGGGTTATTGGCGATGCCACTCCTGGTGGTTGGGGCTCTGATACGGATCTGCGGTATGATGCAACCTCCAAATCCTGGAAGGTTACCCTCGCCCTAACACAGGCCGAGATTAAATTCCGCGCCAACGACGACTGGGGAATTAACTTCGGGGATACTGGTGCCAACGGCTCCCTGGAATATGGGGGAGACAATATCAAAGTGCCTGCAGCAGGCACCTATGATATAGAATTGATTCTCAGCATCCCTGGAAATTATACGTATAAGCTGACGAGAAAGTAGGGGGCGTATCAAAAGTATTCCGCCGCCAGCCAGCAAAAAACTTTTCAGACAGCCCTGTAAAATTCTTTGGGGTTGTGTAAAAAGCCCCTGGCATTTCATTTGGCGGCTGGCGCCGCCAAATGTTATTTTAAAGGAGCGACGTTTAGCCTCATTTTGCAAAGCAAAATGAGGCTAAACGTCGCTCCTTTAAAATTTTATTTCGCCGCCGTAGGCGGCGGAATACTTTTCACACAACCTCGGGCAGCCGAAAGGCTTTTAACACAATCCCGTGCTTATGCACAGGACATACATTTCGCTTTCATCCCTCAATTCGTTTCAAGATCGCCTTCAAATCATCCAGCGTATTGGCTTCCCGGGCGGGTTTATCGCGCCGCCAACGGTGAATGCGGGGAAAGCGAAGTGCCACTCCGGATTTATGCCGATTCGAGGATTGTATCCCTTCAAATGCAATTTCAAATACAAGTTCGGGTTTAACACTGCGTACGGGGCCGAAGCGCTCGAGGGTATTTTGCCTGATCCAGGCATTGATTTCCAGAAACTCCGCATCCGTCAGGCCTGAATAGGCTTTAGTGAATGGTACCAGATGTCCCCCATTATGGACAGCGAAGGTAAAGTCTGTGTATAAATTGGCTCTGCGGCCGTGGCCCTGCTGGGCATAAATCATTACAGCATCAATGGTCATCGCATCCACTTTCCATTTCCACCAGTCGCCGCGCCTGCGCCCTGTGCGATAAACAGAATCTCTGCGCTTGAGCATAATGCCTTCGCTTGCGTATTCCCAGGAATTTTCCCGGGCCAGGCGGAGGGCCTCCCACGAATCGAACGGAACGGCCTCCGAGAATTGGAGGATAGGGGTAGGGTGGGTATCGAGCAATCGCTGCAGGAGTTCCCGTCGTTCCCGACAGGGGTGGC
>CAZGOT010000035.1:0-13879 GCA_964527495.1 uncultured Haliscomenobacter sp. | reverse complement strand
ACGAAAGGGTTGCTCCCGTATGTCTTTCCCTTCAAATTCGAGTATATCATAAGCGCGAAGTACTACGGGGGCGCTCTCCATAATACTGCGGGTCAGGTTTTTTCGTCCAATCCGCGTTTGTAAAAATTGGAAGGGTAGGGGTTTATCTTCTTTGTAGGGGAGGATTTCCCCATCGAGTACCGTACCATCGGGTAATATACCGGCGAGGGGATAAAATTCGGGGAATTTATCGGTCAGGAGTTCTTCCCCTCTCGACCATACGAATAGCTCCCCATTTCTGACAATAACCTGGCCCCGGATACCATCCCACTTGCGCTCTGCAATCCATTCCGCAGGATCTCCCAGAGATTCCGGGGCATCTTCCAGGGCATAGGCCAGATAAAACGGATAGGGCTTTGATCGGTCTTCCTGAGGACCCGCACCAAGCAGGAGATACTCCAACGGGTGATCGTCAGGGCTCCATTGACCCATGAGGCGATGGGCTAAGACATTTTCTTCAACTCCGGAGTATCGCGAAAGGGCTTTTACGAGTAACTGCTGGGATACTCCGATGCGGAAGCCCCCGGTAATAAATTTATTGAATAGAAAGCGCTCTGCACTTTCCATTTTGTCCCAGGCTTCAAGTACGCGTTTTTTTCGCTGCATTTCCTCCACCTCCCCGAGGGCACGAATAAAGCTGATCCATTCGCTCAGGGTGTGGGGTTCAGAATATTGGGGAGGGGGCAATACAAGGGCGATCGTTTCAGCAAGGTCGCCTACGATATGGTAGGATTCTTCGAATAGCCAGAGGGGAATACCCGAGGCTTCCGCGGCCCATTCCCGCAGAAGGGTAGTTGTGACGGTACGTTTTGGCCTGCGATGGGTCAGGAGCGCAATGGTCCATAAGGTGTCACCTTCGGGCGCGTCCTGAAAGTACCGGACGAGTGCTTCAATTTTTTCATTGATTTTCGTCGTCTGGTCGAGTTCGGTAAAGAGCTGGACAAACCGCTGCATAGCTATTCCTCTTTTTCTTCGTTTAGCGCCAAAGGGGTGTCGAGCTGTTCTCCTTCGAACGCTGTTTTTTCCGCGCCTGCCTCGAACCCCTGCTGTCGGAGCCATTGGCTGAAAATATCGGAATAGCCATGGGTAGCAATAATGCGACTGGCCCCTGTTGCACGCACCGCTTCATTGAGCCCGTTCCAGTCGGCATGGTCGCTGAGCACAAAACCCCGGTCGGCATTTCTTCTGCGCCGGGAGCCGCGAACGGCCATCCAACCAGATGCAATACCCAGGGAAGATTGTTTGAATTGTCGTAGCCATAGGGAGCCAATTACAGAGGGTGGGGCTATGATTAAGCCACCGGCGTATCCTTTGCTACGGTTTTCCGGAGTAATCCGCCGGGTAGGAGGGAGCTTGATGCCCTGAGCTCGGATGATTTCGTTTATATTTTCAATTGCTCCGTGGGTGAAGACCGGGCCAATGGAAGGGTCTATACTTGTCAGGATACGCTGGGCTTTCCCCAGAGCATAGGCGGTAATGATACTGATTTTATCTTGTGCCTGATTGTCTTTCCACCATTGGTTAATTTCCGCAGATATGTCTTTTTGGGGTTTCCAGCGATAAACAGGTAAGCCAAAAGTGGACTCTGTAATGAAAGTATGACAACGTACTGGTTCAAAAGCACCGGAAATACCATCATCTTCGAGCTTATAGTCGCCCGAAGCCACCCAAACTTCCCCTTTATACGCTACCCGGATTTGGGCAGAACCAACAATATGGCCAGCAGGGTGAAAAGAAAAATCAACGCCGTTGATGGTCCGAACCTCCCCGTATTCCACTGTTTCCAAATTGACCGGGCCAAGCCGATGCCGGATGACGGGTTTGGCCAGGCGGGTACATAAATAGTACTGGCTTCCCCACCGGGAATGATCGGAATGCCCATGGGTAATCAGTGCTCGTTGGACGGGCTTCCAGGGATCAATATAGATATCGGCCCTGGGACAATAAATACCCTTATCGGTAAACTCCAGCATAAACGGCGTTATTTCCCGGAAAAGTGCTTCAGCATAATAACTTCTCTGGGAGTAAGGTAGCGCACAAACCCTCTCGGCAGGTCTTTTTTGGTTAATCCCCCAAGATAGACACGGTCCAGCTTAAGAACTTCGTAGCCAAGATGCTCAAAGATCCTCCGGACTATGCGGTTGCGCCCGAGGTGGAGGAGCAGGGTCACTGAATCCTTATTTTTTCCTGGGGTAAAGTGTGCCGCATCAACGGTAGCGGGCCCATCCTCGAGTACCACTCCGTCGCGGATTTTCTGTAAATCCTCCGATTTGAGGTCTTTGTCCAGGACGACTTCATACTGCTTTTCCATTTTAAAACTCGGATGTGTCATCTTTAAGGCAAGTTCACCGTCGTTGGTAAGCAGGAGAAGACCAGTGGTATCGCGATCCAGGCGTCCTACAGGGAATACCCTTTCGCTTACCTTATCTTTAATCAGGTCAAGTACAGTAGTGCGGCCACGTTCGTCCTGGGAGGTGGAAATAACTCCTTTAGGCTTATTCATCAGGAGGTAAACCATATTTTCTTCCGGGCGGATGACTTTTCCTTTATAACGGACGACATCCCCCTCCTTCATCTGATAAAAAGGCTCCACGATGACTGCGCCATTAACACTGACTTGTCCGTTTTTCACGAGGTCGGCTGCCTGTCTGCGTGAGCAAATCCCGCAATGTGCCACATATTTATTGAGGCGCATCCCTTCAACAGGGGCAGGGGGAGGTGTTTTTTTTGCAGTGCTCAAACCTTGTTTTGCAAGGCGGATGCGGGGTTGGGCCGGTTTTCCCGGCATTTGCTTGGCCATGGGTATACTTTTTGGAAAGGTTCAAAGGTTTCTGGCGGGCAGGCTGAGGATGGCTTCCCATTCCAGGCCGATGAGTTTATTTTCGTCCAGCAGGGAGGGCCCCCCACCAAAAATCAGCAGTTCCCGCCCGTTTAGGTCCCAGCAGTGGGAAATCCAGGCTTTTTGGACGGATTTGGGGCGCAAAAGGCGGGTTAGATTAAACAGGCGCATTTTTCCAGTGCCCATATCTAACTCGGCAGCTACTACAACCCCATCATCGCCCCAGTAGCAGCCAAGGGTGCGTGACCCACCTGCCTGGGCATGGTGGGAAGCAAGGTCATTGAAAAGGAAATATAATTTTTCTCCCTTCCGGATTTCCTTAAAAGAAAAAGGAGATAGCGGACTATCGCTAAACCCCTGTGATTGTCTTTTCGGCAAGCGAATCATCCACTGCAGGCGTTCAAGTCCAGGTCGGAGCCGTATTGCAAGAATGTCATTGAATTCATTTACGCCCTCTGTCTGGCTGAAATAATCCTGCTCTGCAATCGCTATCAGACTGCCATCGGATGTTACACGCACACTTCTGACCTGGTAAGATTCGAAGCGATGCCGGTTTGTATTCAGTATTCCATCCCCTCCGGAATAGGCATAAGCAGCCTGGTAGCCTTCTTTGTCAATTGGGACAAGGCCTTGTTCCATCTTACCGCCGGCAGAAGGGATATAGAAAGCATAAATACCCAGATGCACTTCCTTGCCAGGCTCCTGATAAAAAGCAGCTCCGGCCATTGCATTGCCTGGCACGGGGTCTATGTGCAGACCGCGTAAAGCATATCCCTGGGGGTTAATATCGTATATAATCATATTTTCATCTTCAGGCACAGCGCTGAGGACAAAATATTCGATTTTGTTTTCGTCAATAACGGGCCCAACTTTACCGGTATAATTTTCACCGAGAAGAAAAGCGCGTCCATCATCCGTTACCCGGCAGTCGTACAGGTAGAGGGAGGCATTTTTATAGGGCAGTACATAACGCTGCTGCCATACGGTATCCAGATTTTGGCCGAGCACAGTGATAGAAAGGCGGGCGGGGTCTTCCGGAAGGGAATAGGACCAGGCATAGAACATTGCCTTAGAACTATCTGGGGAAAGTGAAAACCCAAAAGGCACGCGGTAAAGCTGTGGCGTGTAGGCTTCATCCACTACAATGCCCGAAATTTCGCTAAAATCCGGGAGGGCGTACTGGTGCAGCATGAGGTAATTGCGCTGCGGTCCCGGATAATACAGGGAAGTTAATACGAGTAGCCGTCCGTTCCAGGCAAAAACGCCTTCAAACTTGGCCTCTATCCCACGCCGGTCCAGCGAAATCACTTTCTGGCCTAGGGAGCGGTTATCAGGAGCAAAAAACTCGAGGCGCATCTGCCTGGGTCGCTCAGGGTGGTCGAGAAATACCGCTACAAAGCCTTCCTCTCCAAATGGCACCACTTCCTTGATCAAAAAAAGATCGTATTCAGGCTGGGCATGGAGAGGGCTGGCTTTAAAAACAATAGACAGAAACGCAAAAACCGAAAAAATAAATACGTACCGTTGCATAAGTAGTATAACCGTTAATGCGGGCGAAGGGTTCTATGAAAGCCCTTTTACCGGATTAAATCGCAAAGCAGCCACTGGTTGGGATCCACGAGAGGTTGAGTATTCCGGGGTATTTTCAAGGTTACCCCTTGTTCTCCAACCTGTACACGCTGGATTTTACCCCCTATTTCCACCTCTATCGGCATGTGGAAAGGCAACCCGTCAGGGGATTCCCAGCGGAGAGATAACTCCTGACCCTCGACACGGGAAAATAGCCTGGGCAACTTGGGCTGCCGGAGGTAAACATCAAAAAACCAATCGAGGTCGAGGCCGGATAAGGTTTCGCAAAGCAGGAGGAAGTCATCGGTGGTAGCAAAACGACATTGCCTGCCGTCCGTAATTTTCTCAAATTCCGGACCAGGATAGGCCATTCTCCTCAAGGCTTTGAAAAAGACCGTATCTCCGACAACCCCGCGCAGGGCATGCAGTACCCAAGCTCCTTTGGCATAGATTGGCGCCCGGTATATGCCTTCTGAAGTCAGGATATCTCTTGGTGCAACAGCCAGTTCGTTTCTGAAGCGCCGCTGGCTGGTCATGAAATCCAGATATCCCTTCTTCCCCTGGTTTTGTTCTACATAAAGTGCTTGCATATAGGTACAAAATCCTTCGTGAATCCACATATCCTGCCAATTGTAATTCGTAACGAGGTTGCCCCACCATTCATGGCCAAATTCATGGTGGTGCAGGGCATCAAAACCCCAGTCTTTTCCGCCGGTCATAGAAGTATTTTTAAAATTGGCACCATACGCAATAATAGTCTGGTGTTCCATGCCCAAATGGGGTGTTTGTGCAACGCCATACTTATCTTTCCGGAACGGGTAAGGCCCAAGGAGTTTTTCGTAAAAAGCGATGTGGGTCTTTATTTCTTCAAATAATACTTTCCCTTTTTCAAAATCTTCGGGGAGTACATACAGCATGAGCGGAAATTCATCCCCCGCAATGCTTTTATAGCGCCCCTGTATGAGGCTGTAAGGGGCAATATTGAGGGCAACGTTGTAGGCGTTAATTGGTGTGGAAATATACCAGTGATAGGTGATAGTCCCATCAGCATGATTTTCCGAGCCTTTCAGGTGGCCATTACATGCGGCGACCAGGGTTTGGGGTATGCGGACATGGAGGGCCATGGAGTCGGGTTTGTCACTTACGTGGTCTTTTACTGGCCACCAGATATCCGCTCCTTCCCCCTGGCAACTGGTGGCAATCCAATGGGCGCCGGAAGGGGTTTTTTTCCAGTCGAACCCCCCGTCCCAGGGGGCTCTCGGTGCAACCCGTGGCTTTCCGCCATAATGCACCCGTACCTGAAGATTATCTCCAGACTGTCGGGTTTGCCCTAGTGCAATCCAGATTTTTCCTGTTTTTCGATGGAACTGCAAGGCCTGAGGTGCTTTTCCCGGAGCCAGTAATTCTACGCCATCAACAGATAGCAAGGTATCCAGATCCAGTACCAGGACATTCATTGGGTGTACGATACGCGCGCGCACTTCGAGGGCACCTGCTATCCGTTGTTCTTCTGGAAAAACCTGTACGCTCAGGTCGTAGAACGTAACATCATAGGCAGCCTGCTCCGGGCTTAGAACACCCCCGGAATCGTAGATAGGTGTTTGGGACCATCCAGCAATACCGACTATCTGAACAGCGAGGAAAAATAAACATGTCTTGAAGCGCATAGCGTTAAATTTAATTGACAGAAATAACGGGCATATCCAACTTGCCAACATGCAGGGGTTGTGGGCGGTCAAACAGGGCATCGTACACTGCTGCCTGTATGCGGTTGCGGATGTTGAGCTTGTTCAGACGATAGTTGCGCATGGAGGGGTAGGTGCGGTTGGCAAGGAAAATAAAAATGAGATCTTCCTGGGGATCAGCCCATGCGCAGACACCTGTAAATCCAACGTGTCCGAAAGTATTTTCAGAAACCCTGGAGGAAACATTGGGCGGATACTTAGAACCCAAAGGGAGCATATCGAAGCCCATTGCCCTTCGGTTGCTATCCGTATGTCGGGTGGTGAATAGTTCTACCGTAGCAGGGTTAAAATAGCGCTGACCGCCATATTCCCCTTTTTGGAGCAGCATCTGCATGATGGTGGCCAAATCCTGAGCATTTGAGAAGAGCCCGGCATGGCCACTCACACCGCCCAGCATGGCAGCACCCATATCATGTACATATCCGTGTACCCGTTGTTTGCGGAAATAATTGTCCTCTTCCGTGGGAGGAATCCGGTCGAGCGACAGGGTTTTCCAAGGTTGGAAGGTGGTGGTCTGCAGTCCGAGTGGCTGATAGAAGTGCTCCCGTACGAATCCATCCAGCGGCATACCTGACAAATGCCCGACCAGCCTGGCGAAGAGGAAAAAGCCTAAGTCACTGTACTTGTAGCCGGGGGTTTGGAACAAGCCGGAATACCAGATCTGATGCCAGATACTGTCCTGAAAGCTATTACGTAAATATAACTGCTCGGTTACAGGTATTGCATATTCTTCTTCTGGAGTAGAACGGTAGAAATCGGCAGAAGGGCTGACCTCCTTTTTATCGTTTTTGGTGAGGGTCGTTTCATAAAAGGGGATCCAATCCCGCAACCTTGCCCGGTGGGCAAGAATATCCGAAATCAATATATTTTCTTTGTTTGTGCCCTTGAGCTCTGGCAGGTAATCGCTAAGGGGCTTCTGCAGGTCAATCCTTCCCTGTTCATGAAAATACATGAGTGCGAGGGTAGTCGCAGCGATTTTGGTGACGGATGCGAGGTCATACACATCGTCTTTTTGTACGGGATGGTGGATGGAATAGGTATGGTCGCCAAAAGCTTCTTGATATACCACCTGACCTTTCCGGGCTACCAATACCACACAGCCGGGGGTTGCCCCTTCGGAGATAGCTTCCCGGGCAATGTGGGCGATGCGCGTAAGGGTATCCGAGTGTAGCCCTGCCTCTTCCGGGATGGAAAATCCCATACGTCCAAGTGACGGGGTATCTTCGCCGGAATTGAAAGTGCTGCGTGCAGAAGCCGAAATGGGCAGCCTGCCGCTCAGACCAATCGCTCCGAATAGGGCCTGGGCAGAGATGTCCTGGGTGGCACTATCTTCTTCATAAGCTTGTAATACCCATTCGAAGTCGTCAAAATTTTTCAAAGCATAAGGGCTTCCAAAAACGACGAGTACGACCCGCGTCTTTTGGTTGAGGGCTTTGAGCAATTGGAGCGATGCAGAGGAAATACTGAAGTTCTGGGCGCTGGAGGCATTCATCCCATGTACGCCGACAATTACCAGCTCCTGTTTGCTTAGCTCGGCGAGCAGCTCTTCCGAGCGTTCGGGGGTAATATCCTTACTGGCTTGGTGTGCCGGAATTTTGGCATAGGAAGCAAGGCGTTTCTGAAAAGGGGTCTCTGCACTCGCTCCGATACTAAGTGAAGCAATTTGGAGCGTGTCTGTACGCTGAAGCGGGATTAAGCGCTGTTTGTTGCGGACCATCGTCAGGGCTGCTTTGATAAGTTCCCGGCGGAGTACTTCGGCTTCAGGAGTGCTCAGTTCTTTGCGGATATTTTCAACTGGTATTGGGGCTACACGGGTGAGGCCAAGGCGATATTTTGCCCTCAGTACGCGCCGCACGCTTTCCATGAGTTGCTCCCTCTCCATCCTGCCATCTGCTACGTAGGCTTTAATCTCCCGCAGTGCCGCACCAAGGTCTTCGGGAAGGCAGAGGATATCGTTGCCGGCCAGTAAGGCTTCTGCAGCTACTATACCCCCACCAAAATGCTTGGTAACCCCTTTCATTTCCAGGGCATCAGTAAAAATTAAGCCTTTAAACCCGATTTCCTTGCGCAAAAGATTAGTGATTGTGTTGCGGGAAAGGGTAGTCGGCCTGTTTTCCCTATTGTCAAGGGCGGGTACCTGCAAATGGCCAACCATGATACTGCCAATGCCATAGTCGGATAAGGCACGGAAAGGGTAGAGCTCTACGCTATCGAGCCGGGAGCGGTTATGTCGGATGATGGGCAGGTCGTAGTGGGAGTCCACATCCGTATCCCCGTGGCCAGGAAAGTGCTTGGCACATGCCATAATATTGACGTCCTGCATGCCCTTCATATACATATAGGCCTTCGCCAATACGTTGTAGCGGTCTTCTCCGAAAGAGCGGGTATGGATTACCGGGTTGGCAGCATTATTGTTGATATCGGCAACGGGGGCAAAATTGACCTGTACGCCTACTCTGCGCATCTGCCGCCCAATCTCCCTGCCCATGCGGTAAATCAGGTCGTTATCCTGTATGGCGCCCAGCATCAGTTGGCGAGGGAAGCTCATCGCCGACTCCTTCATCCGCATGCCAAGTCCCCACTCTCCATCAATGGCAACCATCAGCGGAAGAGGGGAAATTGCTTGGTAGCGGTTGGTCAGTTCTGCCTGCTTCTCCGGGGTTCCCTGAAAAAAACAGAGCGATCCGACCTGATACTCCCGGATCAGCGACTCTACGTACGCAACATGTTCCGGCCCTTTATCCGAATGTGCCCGGATCATAAATAACTGGGCGATGCGCTGCTCGTCCCCTAGGGCATTGAAAACGGAGTCCACCCAGCGATCTTCAGATGGATCACTGCTGCTGTTAAGTTGAAACCGCTGCTGCCCTGATGTCGAAAGGATCACAGAAAAAAATAAGACGGATGCCAGAATGGGCTTCCATAGAGTATCTGAAATAAACATAACGCGTAAGGTTAACGGAATAGACAAAGGTGACAATTATGAGAATCTGTGGTAAAATAAAAAAAAATCTTTTTTTCAAGGTTTTTTTTCGTCAACCGAAGGGCTTCCCGTATTTTCAATGCCTACCCAAGCGGATTGTATCTGGAAAATATAAGTATGAATATTTAGGAGTATGCTGTTTGGCGTAATATAATATTTTTACTTGTATGTTGCACTGGCAACTTATCCTGTATTCTAAGTCTTTTAGTGCCCTCGGCGGCGAAATACTTAGGATACGGCTCCGATACATGAGCCTCTATTATTATATAACGTTTTAATTTAATATATTTTAAAAACTAATTTTTTATGAAATACATCTTGTTTTTTTTCGCTGTTGTATGGCTACAGTTTGCCCATGCACAGCCGATAGGCGAACGGGAGCAAGTAGTGGCTGTAATCCAACAGCTTTTTGATGGGATGCGGGCTGCAGATACGGCTATGGTACGCTCGGTTTTTCATCCACAGGCACAACTGCAAACGACTTCACTGGATACCGCGGGAAAGCCGCAATTCAATACGACCGAAATAGACCGTTTCGTTGCGAGTATCGGTTCCAGAAAAGGAGTAGTCCTCGACGAACGCATTCATTCCTATGATGTTCGGATAGATCAGGGACTTGCTGCAGTATGGACGGAGTATTCCTTTTTTGTGGGTGCAAATTTCAGCCACTGCGGGGTTAATGCATTTCATCTGTTTAAAGGAGCCGAAGGTTGGAAAATAATACAAATAACCGATACCCGGCGCAAATCCGGATGCCTGCAGGACGCGTCCCCTCTGGCGACTCGTCTGGATCAGTTAATCACCAACTGGCACCATGCTGCTGCAGTTGCAGATGAGGAAGCATTTTTTGGCGCAATGGGCGCGGAAGGGGTTTATATCGGTACAGATGCCTCGGAACGGTGGCAACGGGATGAGTTGCGGGAGTGGGCAAAAAGTGCTTTTGAACGGGAAAGTGCCTGGGCATTCACTGCCAAAAATCGAAAAATTCAGGTGTCGGAGGATGGCAGGCATGCCTGGTGGGACGAACTTCTGGATACCTGGATGGGCGTATGCAGAGGATCAGGGGTACTGGAAAGCACTCCTGAAGGTTGGAAAATCATGCACTATCAACTTTCTGTAGCCGTACCCAATGATAAAATTGAAAAATTTAAAAAACTGGTGGCCAAGTAAAGGCATATTCTATTCAGGATGCGGCATATTTTTTTCTCCTGCTCTAATGGCAATATCCAGTTTGTTGGCAGCGGGCGGAAGCAAGCAGGTAGCGTATGGGGTAAATACACAGGGTGGATTATAAGCTTTATTGAAGTCCAGGGTGGTTTTCCCATTCTTATCGGCTAAAGGCGCATGCAAATAACGACCACCGGAGTATGTTTCCTCTCCAGTGGTAGCATCGGCAAAGATGAGAAAATATCCGTCGGGGTCTTCCAGGGCTTCCAGGCGATATTTGGCACCATCTTTTTCAAATTCCAGAATACCTGCTGAAGCCTGTTCGATGGTCATGCCGAGTACGTTTTGCATGCGGACTTTACGACTGGAATCCACAGGGACCAGCGTTGCTTCGATTACCCAGCCGGGGTGTATAGGAAAGACAGGGATAGTTTTAAGTGCTGTAATTGCCGGATTTTCCCGATCCCACAAACGTATGCCATAGCGCCCTCCGCGTTCAAGGAGTACCCATTCGAGTGCTTCCCAGCGATAGGTTGCCGGGGCTGTCCCAGGGAGCAGGCGAAGCATAGCAGAAGATACTTTTTTTTGAGAAATACTTTCTGTCGCCTGCACATCAGCGGCGAGTTCCATACGCACGGAATCGCCTTCAAGATGAAGAACACCCATTTTGCCCTGGGCTTTTGCAGGAAAAACCACCTGGTTGCTGCTGTCTGATCCGAAAGTATTGGCACCGGGTTTGAGCCAGAACAAACCTGCAAGGGCCAGCCATCCATCAGGTGCCTTGAGTTCGGCCATACGTTCTGTTTTCCAGGCTTCATGTTCCTTGAGATATTGCGGATCAGCAGGAGGAATGGGAGGAGTGCATGCTGAAGTGAAAGCTGCAACTGCTGCAATTGCGTATAGTGGTTTAAGGTGTGTCATAAATTATTCTTTCGATTTTTGACAAAAATACCGGTTTTTTACCTGTATCTTCCGATAAAAAACCATAAACGACATGCAAAAACTCATCTTAAGCCTGGTGTTAGTACTGGGGGGCGCCCTGGCCCTTCGCGGACAGGCTCCGGGAATAGCCGACAAGGTAAAAAATATGCGTGCTTTTCCGGGGTATTTCAATTATTACTGGGATGAAAAGGAAGGGAAGATTTGGCTGGAGATAGATAAATGGGATGCCGAGGTCCTTTATGTCAACTCGTTGCCTGCCGGGGTAGGCTCGAACGATATCGGTCTTGACCGCAATCAGTTGGGTAGCACCCGTATTGTACAGTTTGTGCGCAGCGGCCCAAAAGTATTGATGCAGCAACCCAACTACGATTACCGCGCAGTAAGCGATAACCCCAAAGAGCGCAAATCAGTGGCCGATGCTTTTGCAACGTCCGTGCTGTGGGGCTTTAGGATAGAGGCAGAATCAGAGGGCAAGGCCCTGGTTGATTTTACGCCGTTTTTGCTCCGTGATGCCCATGGCGTTGCAGCCCGTTTGCGCAACAGCAAACAAGGAAATTATCAGGTGGATCCGCTTCGCTCGGCGATTTACCTCGAAAATACCCGGAATTTTCCGCAAAACAGCGAATTTGAGGCAATCATTACGCTGGTTGGAGAAGCCCAGGGTGCCTGGATCCGTTCCGTTACCCCATCCTCCGATGCTGTTACCGTGCGCATGCACCATTCTTTAATTGAACTACCCGACAATAATTACAAGCCCAGGGCATATGATCCCAGAAGTGGCTATAACGACCTGAGCTTTGCGGACTATGCCACCCCGATTGACCAGCAGTTGGTCCGACGGTTTATTGTACGCCATCGTCTGGAGAAAAAAGACCCCAATGCAAAGGTCAGCGACGCGGTTGAACCTATCATCTACTATCTGGATCCAGGTGCACCGGAACCTATCCGTTCGGCACTGATAGAAGGGGCAAGTTGGTGGAACCAGGCTTTTGAGGCAGCAGGTTACCGCAATGCCTTTCAGGTGAAAGTCCTGCCTGAGGGGGCTGATCTCATGGATGTACGCTATAATGTTATCAACTGGGTACACCGCTCAACCCGGGGCTGGTCATACGGCAGTTCCGTGACCGATCCGCGAACGGGGGAAATTATCAAAGGCCATGTGTTGCTGGGTTCGCTCCGGGTGCGCCAGGATTACCTGATTGCCCAGGGGCTTGTAGAAGCCTATGCCAATGGCAAGTCCGCCGACCCGCGTTTGAAGGAGATGGCACTGGCACGTCTGCGTCAGCTTTCTGCCCATGAAGTGGGACATACTATTGGCCTTGCGCATAATTTTGCAGCCAGTTTTAACGATAGGGCATCTGTGATGGATTATCCACATCCATATATTGTACTTGATGCACAGGGAAAAATGGACTTTTCCAAAGCGTATGCAACAGGTATCGGAGAGTGGGACAAGCGGATGATTATCTTTGGATACCAGGATTTTCCGGAAGGGACCGATGAGGCGGCCGCCCTGGAAAAGATAATTCAGGAGAATATCAAAATGGGCTACCTGTACCTTTCCGACCGGGATGGCCGCTCCTCTAATGCGGCACATCCCCATACCCACGTATGGGATAACGGAAGTAGTGCTACCGCCGAATTGCGTCGCCTGATGAAAGTCAGAGAAACAGCTTTGGCTACTTTTGGGGAGAAAAATATTTCCCCGGGTGTACCCATGTCAAATCTCGAAAATGTATTGGTCCCTCTGTATCTCGTGCATCGCTACCAAGTGGATGCAGTGGCTAAATCGCTGGGTGGGGTAAACTATGCCTATGCCCTGCGAGGGGATGGACAGCCCACAAATGCTCCTGTATCCCCTGCAGCACAGCGCGAGGCTTTGACCGCCCTGTTGGAGACGCTCGACCCTGCTTTCCTGACACTACCGGAACGGATTATTGCCCTGATTCCCCCGCCCCCGATAGGTTATGAGCGCGACCGCGAAATGTTCAAAATAAATACTGGTTTGACCTTCGACCCGCTTGCTGCTGCAGAAAGTGCTGCCACCAATACCATCGGCTTGCTGTTTGACCCTGTCCGGCTCGCACGTGTACTCGAGCACCATGCGCGCAACCCACAGTCGCCTTCTGTACACGAGGTATTTGACAAGATTTTTCAAAATCTTCACCAGCGTACCGGGCTCAGCTCCCTGC
This sequence comes from uncultured Haliscomenobacter sp., assembly GCA_964527495.1. GTDB lineage: Bacteria > Bacteroidota > Bacteroidia > Chitinophagales > Saprospiraceae > JADJPL01. The sequence goes on along the minus strand of CAZGOT010000035.1, from coordinate 403 downwards.
AACAGGAAGTCCATCGGACGGTAGAAAAATCTGCTTTACACCATCTGCTTCAACTTGCCGGTGATCGCGATATTCAGCAGCAGGTTTCTGCCATTGCGCTGCAAAAAGCCGAAGCGCTCGCAGGGGAATATGCCCTGAAAGCTACTTCCGGTGATCCTGCACAACAGGCGCACTGGAAATATCTGGTGGAGCAAATCCGGCTGTTCAAAGCGGATCCTGGTCAGTACAAAGTGCCTGCAATGCCTGCAATGCCCGATGGTGCGCCTATTGGCTGTATGGAGGAGTAGCGTTTCTGAAGTCTTTTGGCGGCTGACGCCGCCAATTTTTATTTTGAATAGGGGTTGTGTAAAAAGCCCCCGGCTTTTCATTTGGCGGCTTGCACCGCCAAATGTTATTTTAAACA
>CAZGOT010000034.1:0-18317 GCA_964527495.1 uncultured Haliscomenobacter sp. | reverse complement strand
CTCGACAAAGAATTCAGATGCAGCAGCATCCATGGCGATAACCACATCCTCTCCCGGCCTGTAGCCAGCGCTTTCAATTGCCTGAAGGACAATCTGGATCGCTTCTTCGTTCGATTTGATATTTGGTGCAAAACCGCCCTCATCGCCTACATTGGTAGAGTACCCCTTCTTTTTCAATACCCCTTTGAGGTGATGAAATACCTCTGCACCCATGCGCAAGGCTTCAGAAAAAATAGGCGCACCAACCGGCATAATCATAAATTCTTGAAAATCAATGCTATTGTCGGCATGAGAACCTCCGTTCAGGATATTCATCATAGGCACAGGTAGGGTACGTGCATTGACCCCACCGACATAGCGGTAGAGCGGCAGGCCGCATTCTTCGGCAGCAGCTTTTGCAACTGCAAGGGATACCCCAAGAATGGCATTAGCACCGAGCTTGGACTTATTTTCCGTACCATCCAACTCGATCATTATTTCATCAATCAGCGCCTGCTCGAATACATCGGTTCCGATAAGCTCCTCTGCAATTTCCTCGATAACATTATCTACTGCCTTTAATACCCCTTTACCCAAATAGGTTGAAGCATCCCCATCGCGCAGTTCGACAGCCTCATGTTTCCCGGTAGATGCACCAGAAGGGACTGCTGCCCTACCAAAAGCGCCCTCTTCGGTAATAACTTCGACCTCTATAGTCGGGTTGCCCCGCGAATCGAGAATTTGCCGGGCGTGTACATCAACAATTTCGCTCATAACACTAAGTCTTTATAGTTTTTAAAGTGAATTCGCCTATTAGCGCATTAATTCAATGAAATGGTCAAAAAGGTAACGGGCATCATGGGGACCAGGGGAAGATTCCGGATGGTACTGCACCGAAAAAGCAGGCTGGTGCTTAAGCCTAAACCCTTCGATGGATGCGTCGTTCAAATTGACATGGGTAACCTCGATACGGTCGGCATTGCGGTGGATATCCTCGGGTGAAACACCGAAGCCATGGTTCTGGCTGGTAATTTCGCAATGTGCAGTATGTATATTCCGAACCGGGTGATTGATACCCCGATGCCCATGGTGCATCTTATAAGTAGAAATACCCGAAGCTAATGCCAGCAACTGATGTCCGAGGCAGATACCAAAGATGGGGGCTTTTTCCTCCAAAATTTGGGTAGTCACCTGCACCGCATAGTCCATTGCCGAAGGATCACCAGGGCCATTAGATAGGAAATAGCCATGCGGTTTGAATGCCTTAAGCTCATGGAAAGGCGTTTTGGCCGGAAAAACCTGGACGAAGCAATCCCTGCTGGCCAGGCAATTCAAAATATTCTGTTTAATCCCAAAATCCAGCGCAGCAACCCGATAGGATGCCCCTGGGTCGCCATAAACATAAGGTTCTGGAGTACTGACACGGGAGGCAAGCTCCAGACCGTCCATGGAAGGCGCTTCCCGGAGGCGTTCCATCAGGATTTTGAGATCCAGGGTTTCGGAAGAAATAATGGCGTTCATCGCTCCTTTATCCCGGATATGGCGAACAATTGCCCGCGTATCCACATCGCTGATAGCCACCAGCTTTTGTTGTTCAAAATACTCCTGAATGGAGACGTCTGCCTGATGACGGGAAAAGGGGATAGTAAAATTTTTACATACCAGACCAGCGATTTTTATGGAGGAGGATTCCACCTCCGTATTCAGGGTACCGTAATTACCGATATGTGCATTAGTGGTTACCATAATCTGGCCAAAATAGGACGGATCGGTAAAAATCTCCTGATAGCCGGTCATCCCGGTGTTAAAGCAAATTTCCCCTGTTGTGGTTCCTGACACCCCGGCGGCCCGTCCAAAAAAGACAGTCCCATCTTCAAGCAGGATTACGGCCGGTCGGAAAGATAAATCATTGGCAAAGGACATAACGGATAAACTTTAGTCGCCCGAACGAATGAGGGCAAGCTTGGAAACTTGGTTAATCACTTCGGAGCTATGGCCCCTGTACGTATCCTGCCGACACAAAAAAAGCGACCCCAAGACCCTGGTGATCGCTTTTTTTGTGCCAAAAGGTTCATTGACATTATGCTTTATCGGCAGTATTCTCTGAATCGGATTCTGAAGCCGATGCATTATCAACCGGTTCGGTCACATCTGCATCAGAGACCAATGTTTCTTCAGCAACCGCAGTAGTAGTGGTAGCAGCGGCACCTTCAATTGCCTTTCCTTTTCCACCACGACGACCGCGCCGCTTAGAAGCAGCTGCCTTTTCACTTGTTTTACCTGCGTTGTACACTTCGTTGAAATCAACGAATTCAATCATTGCAACATGGGCCGCATCATTTTTGCGGAAACCCATCTTGATAATCCGGACATAACCGCCCGGGCGATCTCCTACCTGGTCCCTGATTGGCCCGAAGAGTTCCTTGATAGACTCCTTATTCTGGAGATAACTGAATACCACACGGCGATTATGGGTAGTATCGTCCTTGGCCTTAGTCACCAGTGGTTCGATATACTTGCGCAATTCGCGTGCCTTTGCAAGCGTAGTAATAATACGCTTGTGTTCGATAAGTGCACTTGCCAGATTGCTCATCAACGCATGGCGGTGAGCAGCTTTCCGGCCAAGTGGATTGACCTTGTTACCGTGTCTCATTTAAAAATCATAACTTCGCAACACATCGGAAAACTATAGGTGATGGTACCAGTATCCTATTGTTATTGCAGGTGAATAAATAAAGTGCCGCGCAGGAACCATCTCAACCGCGCTTGCAAATTTGCTTACTCTTCGTCGAGCTTGTACTTGGACAAATCCATCCCGAAAGTTAATCCCTTATCCTGAAGAAGCTCTTCAATTTCGACCAGGGACTTTTTCCCAAAATTGCGGAACTTCAGCAATTCATGGGTGTCGTAATGGACCAGCTCGGCCAGGGTATTAATTTTAGCAGCTTTCAGACAGTTGTAAGCGCGAACCGACAAGTCCAGGTCTTCAAGCGATGTTTTGAGCAACTTACGCATATGCAGAATATGCTCATCCACAATATTATCTTCCCTGTTGGAAGCATCATCGAAGGTAATATTCTCGTCTGTAATCAGCATGAGGTGCTGGATCAGGATACGGGAAGCTTCTTTGATTGCCTCTTCCGGGTGGATAGTACCATCTGTTTTGACCTCCATGGTGAGTTTCTCATAGTCGGTACGCTGGCCAACACGGGTATTTTCAATGCGATACGCCACGTTTTTGATTGGTGTATAAATCGCATCTACCGGGATAACACCCACAAGTGCATCTTTCGGCAAATTCTCATCGGCTGGCACATAGCCCCGTCCCTTTGTGACACTCAACTCCAGTTCAAGGTTTACAAAAGGCTCCATCGTACAGATGTGCAGGTCGGGGTTCATAATCTTGAACACATTCGTCTGGCTTTCGATATCTTTAGCCACAAACTTATCTTTACCCGTGATTGTCAGGTAAATCTTATCGGTGGAACCCTCATCATCGCCAATTTGTTGTTTTTTGAGGCGAACTTGCTTCAGGTTCAGGATAATTTCCACGACATCTTCCACGACACCTTTTATCGTAGCGAATTCGTGGTCAACACCGGCAATTCTCACAGCGGAGATAGCATGTCCTTCGAGCGAGGAAAGCAACACTCGGCGCAAGGCATTACCAATAGTTTGACCGAATCCAGGCTCCAGTGGTTTGAATTCAAAAATCCCATCGTAATCCGTGGATTTTTGGAGAACAATCTTATCAGGCTTCTGGAAATTAAGGATATTCATATTGATTGATGTTGACCATTAAAACCGCTTTGCGAGGCGGGGGGAATATAAAGGACCATATTGCCAGGCATATAGCCTTAAACGGCCTTTGACAGTTGCGGGTGCAACTGTCAAAGGAACGTTTACTTCGAATATAATTCTACGATGAGCTGTTCATTTATTTTCTCAGGAATGCTTTCCCGGGAAGGATATTCCAGGAACTTTCCTTCCATTTTATCCGGGTTGAACTCGATCCAGGGGAAGCGACGACCATCGTGCTTCGCACTGACAGCATTCCTGATGACTTCTAATCCCTGGGACTTTCCACGCACGGAAATAACATCTCCGGGACGCAAAGAGAAGGAAGGGATATTCGTCAGGGTACCATTGACCATAATATGCTTGTGGGTGACAAGCTGCCTTGCAGCATCGCGGCTTGGGGCAATGCCCATGCGGAAGACTACGTTATCCAGACGCGCTTCCAAAAGCTGGAGGAGTACTTCGCCGGTAACCCCTTTCTTGCTGGTAGCACGTTCGAACGTTTTGCGGAACTGGCGCTCCAGGAGGCCGTAGGTATATTTAGCTTTTTGCTTTTCGAGGAGCTGAACGGCATAATCGGAGCGCTGCTTGCGTTTGCGCGTCATCCCGTGCTGGCCGGGAGGATATTTCCTGCGCTCGAGGCACTTGTCTGCACCGTATATTGCTTCGCCGAAAGTTCTTGCCTTTTTTGTTTTAGGCCCGGTATATCTTGCCATGGTTGAATACTTTTACGGATATAGGTTAAACTCTTCTGCGTTTTGGCGGGCGGCAACCATTGTGCGGCACCGGCGTAACGTCTTTGATTTTGGAAATCCGGATCCCGGCGGTATCCAGGGCGCGGATAGCCGCTTCCCGACCCGAGCCTGGGCCTTTAACGAACACCTCTGCACTGCGCATACCTGCCTCGTAAGCAGTCTTTGCAGCATCATTTGCAGCTACCTGTGCAGCATAGGGGGTATTCTTTTTTGAGCCCCTGAAGCCGGATTTTCCAGCAGAAGACCAGGAGATAACCTGACCTTGGCGGTTGGTCAGGGAAACAATGATATTGTTGAAAGTAGCCTGGACATAGGCAAAGCCTTCCGGTTCTACTTTAACATTTCTCTTTTTAACTTTCTTAGTTGACTTTGCCATTGAACTACATTATAAGTTGCAAAAAAGCGATCTATTACTTAGCCACCTTCTTCTTGTTGGCCACTGTTTTGCGCTTGCCTTTACGAGTACGCGCATTGGTACGCGTGCGCTGCCCGCGCAAGGGAAGGCCCTTGCGGTGACGGAGGCCCCTGTAGCAGGCAATATCCATTAAGCGCTTAATGTTGAGCTGAACTTCTGTACGGAGCTCGCCTTCCGTTTTGAATTGAGAGGTAATGATCCTGGAGATTTCCCGGATGTTTTCATCCGTCCAATCCTCCACCTTCACATTTTCATCAATCCCTGCCTGTGCCAGGACCTCGGAAGCGGACGAACGCCCGATACCGAAAATATAGGTCAGGCCGATTACCCCTCTTTTGTTCCTTGGTAAATCAATACCTGCGATACGTGCCATCGTGTACTGTTGTTTTAATGATAGGTTAACCCTGGCGCTGTTTCAGCTTGGGGTTTTTCTTATTGATAATATACACCTTGCCTTTCCTGCGTACAATTTTGCAGTCGGCAGATCTCTTTTTTACAGATGCCCTGACTTTCATTATTTCTGATTTTGCGTTTGTACGTTACTTAAAACAAACTGACTATTTGTACCGGTAAATAATCCTTCCACGGGTTAAATCGTAGGGGGACATTTCAACGGAAACTTTGTCGCCCGGGAGAATGCGGATATAATTCATGCGCATTTTACCGGAAATTGTTGCTATTATCTGATGATCATTTTCCAGGCGGACCCGAAACATCGCGTTAGACAATGCTTCTTCGATTATACCATCCTGTTTGATCAAATTTTTTTTTCCCATAAACCGTTTTTCGGAGTGCAAAGATACGAAAGTTTGTTTTAAAATGCTTACCGCATGACCTGAAAACTTTCTTTTCCTAATTTATACAATACCAGCAAGAGGCCTAAGGGGCATCAGCTCCTTATTTGCCGCGATTGCCGCTTCTATAAAACTGTGGTCAGAAAGAATATCTGCAGGTCCTTTGCGCACCGCAACGGTATGTTCATAATGTGCAGAAGGCAACTTATCTTTTGACACCACCGTCCAGCCATCTCTTAGCGTCCTGACCTCTTTCCTACCCAGGTTGACCATTGGCTCAATGGCTATAGTCAATCCCTCTTCCAGTTTGAAGCCTTTACCTCTTTTGCCATAGTTAGGCACCTCCGGTTTCTCATGTAGGTTGCGCCCAATTCCGTGCCCTACTAAATCCCGCACGATGCCATATCCATGCTGCTTTTCGATATAGTCCTGAATCGCACCGCCAACATCCCCAATCCTGTTACCGGAAACCGCTTTTTCGATACCGACATACAGTGCATTGCGCGTAGCTGTACAAAGATTCAAGACTGGCTCAGCAACCTGACCAAGCAAAAAGGTATAAGCCGCATCCCCATAAAAGCCATTCCACAAAACTCCGCAATCTACAGATACGATATCTCCATCTTGCAGTATCTGGGCTTGGGAAGGGATCCCATGTACCACCTGTTCGTTAACAGAAGTACAAAGCGTACCAGGAAAACCCCGGTAACCCTTGAATCCGGGCTCCGCACCATGATCACGGATAAAAGATTCCGCAACCTGATCCAAATCCCAGGTAGATATTCCGGGGCGTATGTGTTCTGCGACAGCAGCAAGAGCCTTGCAAACCAGAATACAATTTTTCCGGATTAGTTCGATTTCCTCTGCTGTCTTGTAAAAAACCATAATATATTTCCCCTCGGTCAACCACGCTAAAAGCGCGGAAATTAGCTACTACCCGTTGGCACCAATACCTTGGAACCTTCCGGAACCTGTCCTTCCCTGCAACCTACCCGATTTGACCAATCCTTCATAATGGCGGGTCAACAACTGGCTTTCGATTTGTTGAAGCGTATCGAGTGCAACGCCGACCAAAATCAGCAGGCTGGTACCCCCAAAGAAGATCGAAAAACCCCTGTTTACGCCAACACCAGCTGCAAAAGCAGGAAGGATAGCAATAAGCCCAAGGAAGACAGACCCGGGAAGGGTAATCCTGGAAGTAATCGAATCAATATATTCAGAAGTAGCCTGCCCAGGCTTAACACCTGGAATAAACGCATTCTGTCGCTTCAGGTGGTCAGCATAGTTTTGTGGATTTACCAGCAAGGCGGTGTACACATACGTGAACAGCACAACCAGGATGAAGTAAGTCACGTTATACGGTACCGAAGTGAAATCATTGAGTGCCATCAAGATCGGGTTTGCTGCCAGGCCACCGTCGCGACTGACGAATTGTGCCACTGTAGCTGGAAGGAACATCAGTGCCTGAGCAAAGATTATCGGCATCACCCCGGCTGCATTGAGCTTAAGGGGAAGATAATCGCGGGCGCCTGATTGCGGGACAACACCTGCATCCCGACCTACCATACGCTTAGCAAACTGGATCGGTATCCTCCGGACAGCCTGAACGATCATAATAGTTGCCATTACAATCACGAACAGGACGGCGAGTTCAAGGACAAACAATAACAATCGGTTATTGTCGAGTTGGGCCTGGAATTCGAAAATGAGCGAGCCAGGAAGAGTAGCGATTATACCCACCATAATCAGCAGGGAAACACCGTTACCAATGCCTTTATCCGTAATCCGCTCTCCGAGCCACATAGCGAAGACAGTACCCGCAGAAAGAATGATGATATTAGAGAACCAGAAAATACCGGAAGGAATCGTCGGATCCACAGCCCCTGCAGAAGTCAGGTATGTGAGATACCCCCCACTTTGAACCAGGGTGATAGCCACCGTGAGCAAACGGGTAAGTTGGTTGAGTTTCTTCCTGCCTGACTCCCCTTCTTTTTGCTGAAGACGCTGAAAATATGGAACGGCAAACCCCAGCAACTGAATAATAATAGAAGCGGTGATATAAGGCATAATACCGAGTGCGAAAACAGAAGCATTCGTGAACGCACCACCTGTAAACGTATTGATCAGGCCGATAAGATCGGTCGCACCCGATTCGTTGGCACGCTCGAGTACCGCAGGGATAACCCCGGGAAGTACCACATAGCTACCGAACCGATAGACAGCGATCAGCGCAATTGAGAAAAGGAGCCTGAAGCGGAGATCCTTGATGCTCCAGATATTGCGAAGAACGGTAATTAAACTTTTCATGTTCCTTGTTTAAACGAGGTGAACAGTCCCGCCAGCCTTTTCGATTGCCTCCCGGGCAGACGCAGAGATTTTATGTGCACTAACGGTAACCTGGGCGGTCAATTCGCCTCCACCGAGGACTTTGACTTTATCGGTCCGCCTGAGGAAACCTTTATCCTTCAGAAATTCCAGCGTCATAGATGATTCGCCGAATTTCTCGAAAATTGCCTGGACTTGATCCAGGTTCAGTGGCACATAATGGATTTTATTAAGGCTTTTGAAGCCTACTTTAGGCAAGCGCATTTGAAGAGGCATTTGACCACCTTCGAAGTTGCGCTTCAGCTTATCCCCTGAACGGGATTTAGCCCCTTTATGCCCTTTCGTAGCTGTTCCACCGTGACCTGATCCCTGGCCTCTGGCGATACGTTTTCTTTTTTTGGTGGCACCAGCAGCGGGCCTTAAATTATGCAGTTCCATGAATACTCATTTTCAAAGTGAAGAATGCGAAGTGGGGCAAATCAGCCTTCCACCTCCTCTACTGTCACCAGGTGACGCACTTTTTCGATCATTCCCAAGATCTGAGGGGTTGCCTCTTTAACCACACTGTGGCTAATGCGGCGCAGGCCCAGCGCTTTGATAGTGTCTTTCTGGCGCCTCGGCCGGTCTATAATACTGCGAACCTGGGTAACTTTGACCTTTGCCATGTCGGTTAATTTTTGGATGATTCCATTAGTTTTGCGAAGATGCGATTGTGCATCACCCCTGGAACAATTTTTCCATAGAGAGGTTGCGGTGGCGGGCCACCTCACCTGGTTCGCGTAAAAGGGTGAGTGCATGAATCGTAGCCTTGACCACGTTGTGCGGGTTGGAAGACCCCTGGGACTTGGCCAATACGTTGTGGATACCTGCGATTTCCAGAACGGCACGCATAGCACCACCAGCAATAACGCCCGTTCCGTCGGATGCTGGTTTGATCAACACCCGACCAGACTTGAACTTAGCCAGGATGGGGTGCGGAATAGTACCCTTATATACCGGCACCGTCACCAGATTTTTCTTCGCGTCATCCACTGCTTTGGAAATCGCTTCGGAAACGTCCCTTGCCTTACCAAGACCGTGCCCAACGGTACCCTTTCCATCTCCCACTACGACAATTGCGGCAAAGCTGAAGGTACGACCCCCTTTGGTTACTTTTGCAACCCGGTTGAGCTGGACGAGCTTTTCTTTGAGCTCTGTTTCAGCAGGTTTTACCCGGTTGGAATTTCTTTTATCCATTATTTTTTCCAATTAAGTTGAATTAAAAATTCAGGCCACCTTCGCGTGCGCCATCAGCCAGGGCCTTGACCCTGCCGTGGTAGAGATACCCTCCGCGGTCGAAGACGACACCAGAAATATTCGCCTGTGCGGCACGCTCCGCAAGGAGTTTGCCAACGAGACGAGCCTGCTCCGTCTTGGTAATATTTTTGGGCACTCCCTCTTCTCGGGAAGATGCGGAAGCCAGGGTATGTCCTCCCAGATCGTCAATAACCTGAGCTGAAATATACCGATTGCTCCGGAATACATTGAGCCTGGGCCTTTCCGGTGAGCCATTGATGGCTTTCCGGATGCGCAGGTGGATGCGTTTGCGCTTTTGGTCTTTAGAAAGATTCATGTAATAATGCTTTTGCCTTAGTGTAGTGCCTCAGGGCAAAACCCAAGACCCCATGGATGAAACAGAATCGTTTATTTCTTACCCTTACCGCCGGTTTTACCCACTTTGCGGCGGATAACCTCATCAGACAAGCGGATACCTTTTCCTTTGTAGGGCTCCGGTTTGCGGAAGCCACGGATTTTGGCCGCTACTTGCCCAAGGAGTTGTTTGTCGTTGCTTTGCAAGATAATCGTGGGGTTGGAACCCTTTTCTGTTTTGGTTTCCACCTTGATTTCCTGAGGAAGTATGAATACGATGGGGTGGGAATACCCTACGCTTACCTCGAGCACCTGGCCTACTGCGCTTACGCGGTAGCCGACGCCGACCAACTCGAGCTGCTTGGAGAAGCCATTATTTACCCCTTCTACCATATTGTTCAGCAGGGCCCGGTACAAGCCGTGGATGGAGCGATGGCGCTTTTGGTCCGTAGGACGCTTTACAGAAAGCACACCATCTTCTATTTCCAGCGAGATATCCGGATCAACCTGTTGCTTTAACTCACCTTTTGGTCCTTTTACCGTCACCAAATTGCCCTTACTCACGTTGATTTCCACGCCTTTGGGGATGGTGATGGGCACTTTACCTACTCTTGACATAATTTGCGATTTTGTAACGGTTAAGGAATTAATACACATAGCAAAGCAGTTCGCCCCCGACATGGAGCTCACGTGCTTTTTTATCCGTCATTACCCCCTTGGAAGTCGAGACGATTGCGATGCCAAGTCCATTGATAATACGAGGCAACTCCCCTGCTTTAGCATACTTCCGGAGACCAGGGCGGCTGATGCGGCCTAGTTCGCGGATAATAGGCTTTTTGGAAGCGAGATCGTACTTGAGGGCAATCCGGATAAGATCCTGACCACCTTTTGAAGCCTTTTCTTCCACCTTGTACTTCAGGATATACCCTTGTTCGTAGAGGATTTCCGTTATGGCCTTTTTGAGGCTCGAAGCCGGAATGTCCACGATTCTGTGGCCGGCTAATTGCGCATTGCGAATACGCGTTAAATAATCTGCAATTGGATCTGAAACAGCCATTGTGCTATTGATTGCGCCGGGCGGTATTCCTGATTCCGAAACGGGGAACCTTTCCGGCTGTTATAAAATTACCAGCTTGCCTTGGTCACGCCGGGGATTTTACCATCCAGCGCCATATCGCGGAATTTCACCCGACAGAGCCCGAAGTGACGCATATAACCCTTTGGCCTTCCGGTGAGCTGACAGCGGTTGTGCAGGCGGATAGGGTTTGAATTGCGTGGGAGCTGGTCGAGTTCTTCCCAGCGACCTTCTTCTTTGAGCTGCTTGCGTAGGGTGGCATACTTGGCCACCAGGCGGGCCTTCTTCCGTTCCCTTGCGATGATAGATCTCTTAGCCATAATCTAGCGTTAATTATTTTTCTGATTTTTGAAAGGCAAGCCCAACCCTTTCAGAAGGGCAAGCGCCTCGGCATCTGTTTTGGCAGTAGTGACGAAAGTAATATCCATACCGGAGATACGGCTTACCTTGTCAATATCAATTTCCGGGAAAATAATATGTTCCGTAATACCCATGGAATAATTGCCCCTGCCGTCAAAGCTTTTGTCACTGATACCGCGGAAATCGCGTACCCGAGGGAGTGCAACACTGACAAGGCGGTCCAGGAATTCATACATACGCTCCTGGCGAAGCGTTACGCGGGTACCAATTGGCATTCCTTCGCGCAGTTTGAAATTCGAAATGGACTTGCGTGCCCGTGTCACTACCGCTTTTTGGCCAGCAATAAGGGTAAGTTCTTCTGCAGAGCTGTCCACCAGTTTTTTATCCTGTGTAGCAGCACCAACACCCTGATTGAGGGATATCTTGACCAGGCGGGGTACCTCCATAATAGACCCATACTGGAACTGTTCCATAAGTGCCGGAACAACTTCTTCCTGGTACTTTTGCTTTAATCTCGGTTTATAACTCATCACTTTAAGATTTCTCCGGATTTTTTGGAATAACGAACGATTTTGCCATCCTCACCGACTTTGCGTCCCACGCGGGAAGGCTGACCGGTTTTAGGATCCACCACCATTACATTGGAGATATGGATAGGTGCCGGCTTTTCCTTAATACCACCAGGCTCGTTCTGGGTTGACTTAACGTGCTTCTTTACAATATTTACCTGGTCTACGAGCACGCGGTTTTCCAGTGGGAAAACTTCCATTACTTCGCGGACTGCGGAGGTATCGCGATAAGCGCCCGCGATGACGACTACCTTATCCCCTTTCTTAATTTTAAGCTTGGGGGTGAAACGCTTGGCGGTATTGTTGTGAACTTTCTTTTTCATTGTTATAGATATTTCCTGATTGAGAGATTCTCCTGCGATACTGCATTTTGAATAAACCTCAAGCAGGGGCCTTGTCCTTCAAAATATTTTAAAGTACTTCGGGCGCAAGTGAAACGATACGCATATAATCCCTTTCGCGCAGTTCCCTTGCTACCGGGCCGAAGATACGGGTCCCGCGGGGTTCATCCTGTGCGTTGAGCAGCACGCAGGCGTTATCGTCGAAGCGGATATAGGAACCATCGCGGCGGCGAATTTCCTTTTTGGTCCGCACGATAACCGCTTTTGACACGGAACCCTTCTTAATCCCACCCGGGGAGGCGTCTTTCACGGACACGACAATTTTATCGCCTACAGAGGCATACCTACGGTGCGAACCGCCCAGTACCCGGATACAGAGTACCTCTTTGGCACCACTGTTATCTGCAACTTTAAGTCTACTTTCCTGTTGAATCATGACTATTACGGTTTATCAGAAAAAACGCAAAATGCGGTTTTCCAAAAATCCAGGAAGATTGTTACTTTGCTTTTTCGATGATTTCCACCAGGCGCCAGCGCTTGAGCTTGCTCAGAGGCCGCGTTTCCATGATGCGCACCACATCGCCGATCTGGCACATGTTCGTTTCATCGTGGGCAAGGAATTTCTTGCTTTTCTTGACAAACTTGCCATAAATCGGGTGCATGAGCTTCCGCTCAACCTTTACGGAAATCGTTTTCTCCATTTTGTTACTGGATACGACCCCAACTCTCGTTTTACGAAGATTTCTTTCCATTTTCATCCTATTTGAAAACTGCAACAAAGGTCATTAAGCCTCATTTCTTCTCCTGCGGCGGATACGGGACCTGCTCGCCAGCACATCTGCAGGGGCATCCAATAATTCACGCCGACGAATTTCCGTTTGCATCCGCGCAATATCGCGACGAACTTCGCGAAGGCGCATGGGGTCTTCCAGACCTTTGATCGCATGATCGAACCTCATCTTCACATAGCTTTTTTCTGTAGTCTCCAGTTCAACCCGGAGGTCTTCAAGGCTATATTCCTGAAGTTCTTGAAATTTCTTGCTTGCCATGGCATTAAAAAATTAACAATGAATGTATTAAAATCTGCTGTGGATTGGGACGCCGTGGCGGGCGACTAATATCCACAACTTCGCTCGAACACTTATTCAGCAACCACATCCGGCCTGAGGACAACTTTTGTCAACAGCGGCAGCTTTTGGGCAGCCAGCCGGAGAGCTTCTGCGGCTATGTCATGCGGCACACCATCAATTTCGAACATGATGCGGCCCGGCTTTACAATAGCCACCCAATGGTCAACGGCACCCTTTCCTTTACCCATCCGCACTTCCTGTGGCTTCTTGGTAATGGGCTTATCCGGAAAAATACGAATCCAAACCTGGCCTTCACGCTTCATGTAGCGGGTCATAGCGATACGAGCGGATTCGATTTGCCGGTTGGTAAGCCGACCGCCTGTAGTAGCTTTGAGTCCGAAGCTGCCAAAAGAAATTGTGCCTCCCTTATACGCTATTCCCTTAATCCGCCCTTTCTGCTGCTTGCGGTATTTGGTTCTTTTAGGCTGTAGCATTTTATTTAATATTTAGCAGAATTTCAGAATAATTGCAAGATGCCTTCTGTCCGGGCTAAGCCGGGCAAAAGTACGCGAATTTCGGCTATTCTTCTATCTCCGGCGGTCATTTCTTCTGCCGCCGCGATCGCCACCGCGATCATTGCCACGATCTCCACCGCGACGCTGACGCCCACCGCGCTCATTTCCGCCGCCACGCTCGCGATCGCCACCAGGACGACCAGACCCTGTGCCACCCGTTTCGCGCTTAGGTGCCGTAAGAAGCGGAGAAAGATCGCGTTTGCCGAGAACTTCACCTTTGCAAATCCAGACTTTTATACCGATTTTGCCATACACCGTTTGAGCCTCCTTGAGGGAGTAATCAATGTCTGCACGGAAAGTATGCAAGGGCGTACGCCCCTCTTTGTACTCCTCTGTCCTGGCCATTTCTGCACCATTCAAGCGACCGGAGATACGCACTTTAATACCTTCTGAACCAGCGCGCATGGTAGATTGGATAGCCATTTTAATTGCCCGGCGGTAGTTGATCCGCGCTTCGAGTTGCTTAGCGACGGACTCTGCTACGATAGCCGCATCCAATTCAGGTTTGCGGATTTCGGCAATATTGATCTGAACTTCCTTATCCGTGAGTTTTTTGAGCTCTTCCCGGATGCGGTCAACCTCTTGTCCACCGCGGCCGATAATAATACCAGGCCTGGAAGTATTGATTGTCACAGTAATCCGGCGGAGGTTGCGCTCGATAAAAATCCTGGCAATCCCACCCTTAGCAATACGTGCATTCAGATAATTGCGGATTTTTTCATCTTCGACAACTTTTTGGGCATACTCCTTGCCCCCAAACCAGTTGGACTCCCATCCCCTGATTATCCCTAAGCGGTTGCCGATTGGATTTGTCTTTTGACCCATATGCTTTTAACTATTGAATTGTCGAGTTATGTTTGGTTTAAATCAATCTTCCGCTCCTTCTTCCGCCCCATTAAAATCGTCTCCCATTGGCACCCGGTTAGCAACGATGATCGTTACATGGTTGGAGCGCTTGCGGATACGGTGGGCGCGACCGTGAGGAGCAGGACGGAAGCGGCGCATAATAGAGCCACCATCCACCAGAGCGGTTTTGATATAAACTTCATAATCCTCTGCGCTTTCCCCACCGGACTTAACTTCCCAGTTAGCTACAGCACTTTGAACCAGTTTACCCATCCACCCTGCTGCTTCCTTCTTCGTATAGCGGAGCAAGGTAATTGCCTCGTCCACCCGCTTACCGCGGATAATATCTGCTACCAGGCGCATTTTACGCGCCGACATCGGCACATTCTTGAGTTTTGCTACTGCTTCCATAAATATTATAGTTTTGTTTGGAAGCCGGGGCTATACGATGCAGCACCGGGCAGGCCAAACGCCTCTGTCAATTATTTTTTACGGTTACCTGAATGGCCTCTGAAGTTACGGGTTGGGGCGAATTCGCCAAGTTTGTGACCAACCATATTCTCGGTAACGAATACGGGTATGAACGTCTTGCCATTGTGTACGGCAATAGTCTCCCCAACCATATCCGGAACAATCATCGAAGCACGCGACCAGGTTTTAATGACCGCTTTACGATTGGACTCCTTAGACTTCTGCACCTTTTCCATCAGCTTATGGAAGACGTAGGGTCCTTTTTTGATAGATCTTGCCATCTGAGCTTTTATTTTCGGCCTCCGGGCAGCTTACCCGGGCTGCGTGAATTAATGTTTGGACGATTTCCGTTTAGAAATAATCAGCTTGGAGGATCCTTTCTTCGGGTTCCTGGTCTTCTGGCCCTTCGCCATAATACCTGTACGAGATCTTGGATGGCCACCTGATGCCCTTCCTTCTCCACCGCCCATCGGGTGATCTACCGGGTTCATTGCGACCCCACGAACATGAGGGCGACGACCTACCCAGCGCTTGCGTCCGGCTTTTCCGAACACTTCCAACCCGTGATCCGGATTCGATGTTGTTCCCATGGTAGCCTTGCAAGTAAGAAGCACGCGACGTACCTCCCCGGAAGGCAGTTTAACCGAAGCATAGCGGTCTTCGCGCCCCATCAGCGTACCGTAAGTACCAGCGCTGCGTGCCATTGAAGCCCCGCGGCCTGGATTGAGTTCGATAGCATGGATAGATGAACCAAGCGGTACCTCCTTCAAGAGCAGGGAATTGCCCACATTTGGAGGAGCACCTGGGCCTGACAGTACCTCAGCACCAACCTGAAGCTTATCAGGTGCGATGATGTACCGCTTCTCGCCGTCGGCGTACTGCAACAGGGCGATGTAGGCACTGCGGTTGGGATCATATTCTATTGTCTGCACAATAGCGGGCATACCATCTTTATCCCGTTTAAAATCTATGATGCGGTAACGCCGCTTATGGCCACCACCACGCTGACGCATCGTACGGCGACCCTGATTATTGCGGCCACCCGACTTTTTAATCGGTGCGAGCAAGCCTTTTTCCGGCTTGTCCGTAGTGAGTTCGGTGAACCCACTGCCTACCCGGTAACGAAGACCCGGCGTTACCGGGCTAAACTTTTTAATTGACATTCTCGTATGGCTTTTAATGTTCATCGCCGGAAAGCACTACCATACCTTGCCCCGACACGAACTGGTTTTACATATCCACCGCTACCTGGCGGTGTGCAATTACAACTCCGAATAGAAATCTATCTCTTCACCCTCGGCGACTTTCACATAAGCTTTCTTATACGAAGGTTTACGACCCTTGAGGACGCCAGACTTGGTGTTTCTGCTTTTAGCTTTTCCCGGGACTACCACGGTATTCACGGAATCTACGGAAACGCTAAACATTTCCTCCACGGCGTTTTTGATCTCAATCTTATTCGCCTTTTTATCCACCTTGAAGCAATATGTCTTGCGCTTTTCCGAAAGCTTTTCCGATTTCTCCGTAATAATCGGCTTAATCAGGATGTTTTTCTTTGCCATGGCTTTATTAATTCAGGCAGCCCCTGTGTGGGCTCTCCTTATTCGAATGATTGTTTAATTTTTTCCACTGCGCTCTCAGAAAGCACGAGGGTATTCGCATGCAGAATATTGTACACGTTCAAATCCTGTGCGCGTACCACCTTGGAATTCGGAAGGTTGCGGGAAGAAAGATAAACTTCCTTCTCATAGTCACCGGTGACCACAACAGACTTCAAGTCGCTGATTTTCAGACTATTGAGTATGCCAATATACGATTTGGTACGCGGAGCCTCAAAGCTGAAATCTTCCACCACATAGATGGAGCTATTGGACGCTTTAGCACTGAGAGCGGATTTACGGGCGAGCAGCTTCACCTTTTTATTCAGCTTTTGGCTATAATCCCGTGGGCGTGGACCGAATACCCTGGCGCCACCATAATAGAGGGGGTTGTTGATATCGCCCTTCCGGGATCCACCTGTACCCTTTTGGCGATGGAGTTTACGGGTAGAGCCCGACATTTCTGAACGCTCCTTAGATTTGTGGGTACCCTGGCGCTGGTTTGCCAGATAAGCTTTAACAGCCAGGTACAGGGAGTGTTCGTTGGGTTCGATTCCGAAGATATCTTCTGGCAGTTCGATCTCCCTGCCTGTTTTTTCCCCATTAATATTGAGTATATCCAGTTTCATTGCTTGCAAATTAAACTTAGCCTTGCGGCTTACTAATGATTACTTTTTCTTTTCCAGGATCACCATAGTTCCGGTATGGCCAGGAACAGCACCTTTAACCAGCACCAGGTTTTGATCTGCAAATACCTTTAACACCTTCAGGTTTTTGATTTTCACACGCTCATTACCCGTGCGGCCAGCCATACGCTTACCTTTAAAAACCCTGGAAGGGAACGAGGAAGCACCCAGAGAACCAGGAGCCCGGAGGCGGTTATGCTGACCGTGAGTAGCATTCATTACACCGCCGAAGCCGTGGCGCTTTACCACACCTTGGAAGCCCTTGCCCTTGGTAGCCCCGATAGCGTGCACTACATCCCCCTCTTTAAGGACCTCATCCACACTAACCGTATCCCCAAGCGATTTCGTTACCGCATTAAAGTCGCGGAATTCAATAACACGCCGTTTAGGTTCAGAACCGGCCTTTTTGAAATGGCCCATCATAGCCTGGGTGGTGTTTTTTTCCTTTGCGGCACCAAAGCCCATCTGGATAGCATTGTAGCCATCAGATTCTTCCGTTTTTACCTGCGTTACAACGCAGGGGCCTATTTCGATGACCGTACAGGCGACGTTTTTGCCCGCCTGATCGAAGATACTGGTCATACCGACTTTTTTGCCAATCAATCCATTCATCAGTGGTATATTTTACAGGTTCTGCAAGCGAGGCACACACTTTAAGGATTTGAGACACGGGCGTCCTTAGCGTGCAGAAAGCTGATGGTTTTCAATCTTGAGCCGACCACTAAAAGTCGCGCCCTGGAAAATAAAATTTAGAGCGTTTTACGTCAACTTTACCTGGATATCTACCCCGCTAGGCAATTCGAGCTTGGACAGGGCATCAACCGTTTTTTGTGTAGGCGTATAAATTTCAATCAGGCGCTTGTGGGTGCGCAATTGGAACTGCTCTCTGGATTTTTTATTGACGTGCGGAGAGCGGAGCACCGTAAACACTTTTTTCTCCGTGGGCAACGGAATAGGCCCTGTAACCACAGCACCACTGTTGCGCACAGTTTTGACAATTTTCTCCGTTGACTTATCTACGAGGTTGTGGT
>CAZGOT010000033.1:0-18352 GCA_964527495.1 uncultured Haliscomenobacter sp. | reverse complement strand
CCTTCGAGTTTGGGCAGGGATTCTGGTGCTCCGGAATCTTCGAGTTCTTTCAGGAAGCGGAGCAGCAGCAGTTCGCCACGGTCTTTGAACACGATAGTCCTTCCCCTGAAATTGACGTATGCTTTAACCTTTGCCCCTTCTTCGAGAAAGCTTTTGGCATGGCGCACCTTGAACTCAAAGTCGTGGTCGTCGGTATTAGGTCCGAAGCGGATTTCCTTAACGACTGTTTTTGCTGCTTTAGCTTTGAGTTCTTTTTCCTTTTTCTTTTTTTCGTAAAGGAACTTATTGAAATCAATGATCCTGACCACTGGGGGTGCTGCGTTGGGGGAGATTTCGACCACATCGAGTGCGAGTTTTTCTGCCCAGTCGCGAACGTCCCGGGTATTATACACTTCACCTGCGGCAATTTCTTTTCCTGCAGCGGTACTTACTTCGTCCATATTTTCACCCACCAGGCGCACCTGGGGAATTCGGATAAGTTCGTTGATCCTGAATTGGGGATTGCCCTGTTTGGATCCCTGGTCTGAAGAAGGGTTGTTGGTGCGCTTTGCCAAATGAATTAAGTTTTGTGTGAAAATATTGTGTCAAGCTGGATTTTCCTCATTCCTGTACGTCGGTATTGACTTCTTTATACAACGCGATGCGCAGGCCTTCCCCGTCATCGGTCAGGACTGCCTCCAGCACACTGCCTTCCTGCGGGGACTCGTTGAGGATAAACTCAGCGAGCGGGTCTTCCAGGTATTTCTGGATTGCGCGGTGCAGAGGGCGTGCGCCGAACTGCGGGTCGTAGCCCTTTTCAGCGACGAAGCGCTTGGCCTGGTCAGATAGCGTAAGGGTATAATTCATCCCTTCCAGGCGCTTACGCAGGTCTTTGAGGGTGATATCAATAATCTTGAGAATTTCCTCCTGGCCGAGCTGATTAAATATGACCACATCATCTATCCGGTTAAGGAATTCCGGGGAGAAGGTGCGTTTCAGTGCGGCTTGAATAATCGTTTTGGAGTGGTCATCGGCTTGTTCCTGCCGGGCTTTGGTAGCAAAGCCAACACCCTGGCCGAAGTCTTTAAGCTGGCGCACGCCGATATTGGAGGTCATAATGACCAGCGTATTTTTGAAATCCACCTTTCTTCCGAGGCCATCCGTGAGTTGGCCATCATCCAGGACCTGGAGCAGGATATTGTACACATCGGGGTGTGCTTTTTCTATTTCATCGAGGAGGACGACGGAATAGGGTTTGCGGCGCACTTTTTCGGTGAGCTGGCCACCTTCTTCATAGCCGACATACCCTGGAGGCGCACCGATGAGGCGGCTTACGGAGAATTTCTCCATATATTCGCTCATATCAATGCGGATCAGGGCATCTTCCGTATCGAAGAGATAGCGGGCTAGTGCTTTGGCCAGCTCCGTTTTTCCGACACCGGTAGGGCCCAGGAATATAAAGGAGCCAATAGGCTTGGTAGGATCTTTCAGGCCTACGCGATTGCGTTGGATAGCTTTGGTGATCTTTTGAATAGCTTCACTTTGACCAATGATAACCTCCTGGAGGTCTTTTTCCATTCCCACGAGCTTCTTGCTTTCGCTCTGAGCAACCCTTTTCACGGGTATGCCGGTCATCATGGCTACCACTTCCGCGATATCATCTTCATCCACAGGATAGCGGCGGGTTTTGGATTCTTCTTCCCATTGGTTTTTGGCAACCTCCAACTGGCGGAGCAGTTTTGACTCCCGGTCGCGGAGGTCGGCTGCCCTTTCATACTGTTGGTTTTTGACTGCCTGGTTTTTCATTTCCTTGATTTCCTCGATCTGTTTTTCCAGTTCCTCAATATGTTTGGGGACGTGGATATTTTTGAGGTGGACGCGTGCGCCCACTTCATCGAGTACATCTATTGCCTTATCTGGCAGGAAGCGATCGGTGATGTAGCGGTCGCTGAGTTTCACACAAGCCTTGATCGCTTCATCGGAGTAGTTGACATTGTGGAACTCCTCGTATTTATTCTTTATATTATGGAGGATGTTCACTGCTTCCTCTGCAGAGGGCGGATCCACCATCACTTTTTGGAAGCGGCGGTCGAGTGCGCCATCCTTTTCGATATGCTGGCGGTATTCGTCGAGGGTTGAAGCTCCGATGCACTGGAGCTCTCCACGGGCAAGGGCAGGTTTGAAGATATTGGAAGCATCCAGCGAGCCGGTAGCACCGCCTGCACCAACGATGGTATGTATTTCATCAATGAATAGGATGACGTCCCGGGATTTCTCCAGTTCGTTCATAATCGCCTTCATGCGTTCTTCGAACTGTCCGCGGTATTTTGTACCGGCTACAAGTGCAGCAAGGTCAAGCATAACGATACGCTTGTTGAACAAGGTCCGGGATACTTTGCGCTGCATGATTCTGAGGGCGAGTCCTTCTACAATGGCCGTTTTACCTACGCCGGGTTCTCCGATGAGGATCGGGTTATTTTTCTTTCTCCGGCTGAGGATCTGAGAAACCCGTTCGATTTCATTTTCGCGGCCGATGATAGGGTCCAGTCTGCCTTCTTCGGCAAGTTTGGTGATATCGCGGCCGAAATTGTCGAGTACAGGGGTACGGGATTTGGTATTTGCCTTGCGTTGCTGGAAGCCGCGGCCCTGATCGTCATCATCATAGGGGTCTTCGGATTCGGACGGGGCCTGGTTGAAAGGTTCGATAGCGGAGAAGTCCTGCTCCTGGCGGACATATTCCAGCTCGGCTTTAAAGATATCGTAATCAATATCGAATTGCGAGAGGATTTTAGAGGCCGGGTTATCCTTGTGTTTCAGGATAGAAAGCACGAGGTGTTCCGGGCTGATTTCTTCGCTTTTCAGCATTTTGGCTTCGAGAAAGGTAACTTTGAGGACTTTCTCTGCCTGTTTATTCAGGGGGAGGGTACCGACATTGAGGCCGGTGCTTGCAGCGGGTATTTTTTGCACAGATTCTTCGAGTACCTGACGGAGTTCGGCGGCATCCACATCAAGAGACTCCAGGACTTTCAAGGCGAGGCTCTCTTTTTCGGCGACGATACCGAGCATGAGGTGTTCTGTGCCAATGAAATCGTGTCCCAGGCGGATGGCTTCTTCCCGGCTGCGCGCGATTACTTGTTTAACTTTGGGAGAAAATCTTCTATTATTCATGGTTTGTTTATTCAGTTGACTTAGTCACTTCAAACTCTAACAATATTAAAAGAGTTTAGCTTACAATACAAACGTTTTTTTCCCTTAGTTCATCTTTTTATATTTTTTTTAGCTACAGAGCAAAAAACCAGGGGAAGTTTGTCCGTATGGGGGGTAATTTATGGAATTTACGGGAAAAAAACGGCGTTTAAAATTTTTAATAGGGTTAGGAAAGGATAATCAGGAATAAAATTTTCGGTTTTAGACAGATGTAGGCATTCCGGATAAGGTCTTAAAAAAAAAGCGATTAACTTTGCGGCGAAAAAAATTTTTGGAAGGGTTTTATTCCCCTGGCCTTAACATCCAAAAAGACTTTGCAGTATGAAATATGCGGTAGATAAGCAAGAACGCTACACAGTGTTCAAGGTACTGGAAGAAAACCTGAACTCCATGGTTGCCCCTGACCTGAAATCTGAATTTGTGATTCTCTTCAATGAAGGGGTAAACAACCTCATTGTGGATCTTTCCGAAGTCCAGTACGTGGATTCTTCCGGCCTGAGCGCTATTTTGACGGCGGATCGCTTGTGGAAGGAACTGGGATCTTTCATCCTTACCGGCATCGCGCACCCGATGGTGCGGAAGCTGATTGAAATCTCGCGGATAGATACAGTCCTGACGATCATCCCCACGGTGGAGGAGTCCATTGAGTACGTTTTCATGGAGGAAATGGAGCGGGAGCTTGGTGATCCGGAAATGGAAGCCTGATTAGCCATGTTACTTGCGGTTTTTGATGTAGATGGTACCTTGGTGCATTCTGGTCGCCGGGACAGCAAATGCTTCGCAGGTGTGTATGAAAGCATTTACGGACGCCCTTTCACAGGTATTGATTGGCGGAAATATGCGCATGTTACCGACCTCACCATTCTGGATACTGCCCTGACGGAGCATTTTGGCCGTCAGAGCGTTGAAGAGGAAGTGGAGGCTTTCCAGATGCTGTACCTTGCCCGTTTGCAGGAAGCCAGGGACAAAGATCCCGATCCGTTTCAGGAGGTGCCTGGTGCGACTGCGTTGGTTTCCGCTTTGCTGGAGCAGCCTTTGGCGTACCGCGTCTGTGTGGCAACCGGTGGCTGGCAGCGTCCTGCAGCCCTCAAGCTCCGCCATATAGGTATCCCTGTCGAGGAAATCCCATTGACCGGTGCGGATGGTCGCCGGACGCGCCAGGAAATCCTGCAGGCAGCGATTGATGATGCGCAGGTGCGTTGGGGAAATTTCCAAAAAATCGTTTACATCGGGGATGCTGTCTGGGATGTCCATACAACACGAGACATGGGCCTGGATTTTCTCGGTGTGGGTTATACTGCGGATGTACGCGAACTGGAGGAGCTCGGAGTACGCCATATTCTACCGGATTTTCTGGACCATGTGCTTTTTTTTGAAAAAATGCACGTCGCTGTGCCACCTGGTAGGGTGTAGTGCCCTTAACAACCGCTCCCGCATACTTTTGTACAATAAAAAGAGCGATTTTTAGGACTATGGCAAGAAATAACATTTTAGGGAACTTATTTTTTTTCGCTTTTGTTCGAAAAAATGCACTCTTGATGTTGGGAATGTTAATAGACCTTGTATCTTTGCATCGCTTTTGAAAAAGCAGACGATTCCGTAGCTCAGTCGGCTAGAGCACTTGACTTTTAATCAAGGGGTCCTGGGTTCGAATCCCAGCGGAATCACAGCAAAATTTAACAACCCGTTGCAATTCAAGATATTGCAACGGGTTTTTTTATTTAAAAAATATTCTTCGGAGGCCAGGGCCTCCGAAGAATATTTTTTTGAGGATTTCTCCTAAGGCTTGGGGTTGTATATAATTTTTTAAAAAAATATTCTTTGGCAGCGCAAGCCGCCAAATGACTTGTGAGACAGCCTCGTTAAAAACTTTATGGGGCTGGGTAAAAAGTATTTCGCCGCCTGCTGCGGCGTAAGAAAGTTGAGGTTGTGTAAAAAGTGTTCCGCCGCCTTCGGCGGCGAAATAAAAACATTTGGTGGCGCAAGCCGCCAAAAGACTTTTCGGACAGCCTCATGACGGCCTCCGGCCTTTTCACACAACTTCAACGGTAAAACAAACTGAGCATAAATAAAGACCTCAGCATATGGCAAAGCTAAAATTAACCGCTAAGGCACTCCGGAAGATTGGTTTCCCGGATGGCCCTTTGATTTCGCAGGTGTTAATACTTGCACAGAAGCAGTATAAATTTGAGTCCAGGGACACGGTGCTCGAAAAGTTGAAGCAGTTTTTGGCCGATCCTTCCGCCTATCGGGAAGACCCCGTACTGGGGCCGCTGGCGGCAAAGATGGAGGTGGAGGATAAACGCAAGCTGGTACTGACCGATCCTTCGGCTAACCGGCAGGGCATCCAGTTCAGTGTTTTTGGTAGGGATCACATAGATGCGCCTGCATTTCATCAGATGTACCAGGCTGCACGCCTTCCGATTAGCGTCGCAGGGGCGATTATGCCCGACGGGCACTTTGGCTATGGACTGCCAATCGGTGGCGTGCTTGCCACGGAGGGGGCGGTAATCCCCAATGGGGTAGGGATGGACATTGGTTGCCGGATGTGTTTAAGTATATATGACCTGAACCCGCGGGATTTAACGGGTAAATCTGCTTTTTTCCTCAAGACGCTGGATCAGGAGACTCTTTTTGGGGGAAGTGCTGCTTTCCGGCAGTCGCCCGATCATGAGGTAATGGACCATCCTTTGTTTTTTGAAATGCCGCAGTTGCGGAAGCTACATGCCCAGGCCTGGAAACAGCTCGGTAGTTCGGGTTCGGGAAATCACTTTGTAGAATTCGGCATCGTAGAAATTGCAGAGAAAGATGTCTTGCTCGGCCTGGAGCCGGGCAGATACATCGGGCTTTTGTCCCACTCAGGTTCCCGGTCGCTGGGGGCGAAAATTGCTGCCCATTATATTGACCTGGCCATTCGAAAACGGCGCTTGGAACAGGAATTCAAGCACCTTGCCTGGTTGTATCTGGAGGAAGAAGAAGGGGCGGCCTATTGGGCAGCGATGAACCTCGCAGGTGATTATGCTTCGGCATGCCATGAGGTCATCCATGCTAAAATTGCGCGTGCTTTGGGCGAAAAGCCTCTGCGCGTGGTGGAGAACCACCACAATTTTGCCTGGAAGGAAACCTGGGAAGGGCGGGAGGTAATCGTACACCGTAAGGGGGCCACGCCAGCAGGATCGGGGGTGATGGGCATTATCCCCGGTTCGATGACCGCACCGGGATTTATCGTCAAAGGTAAAGGTAACCCTGCATCCATCAACTCCGCTTCCCATGGGGCGGGCCGGCAAATGAGCCGTACCGTTGCCCGTAATACGGTTACGGACAAGATGTTCCGCGAGGCTCTTGAGTCCAGTGGTGTCTTATTGATCGGGGGAGGCAAGGACGAAGCCCCTTTTGCCTATAAGGATATCGAAACCGTCATGCAAAACCAGACGGAACTGGTGGACGTCCTGGGGAAGTTTCTGCCCAGGATTGTGAAAATGGATGGGGCATAGGATTGGAGTGCGGGCGGAACGCCCGCACTCCAGAAAAGTATGGAGCTGTCTACAAAGTTTTTAAGCTGTCCTTATGTCCTTGCCCGCACCATAGAAGGAGCAACACCGAATTTTTTCTTGAACTGGGTCGAAAAATAGGTGCGTTCCCGGAAGCCGACCTGAAAAGCGACTTCGGATGTGCTCAGATCGGGGTTATTTTGC
This sequence comes from uncultured Haliscomenobacter sp., assembly GCA_964527495.1. Taxonomy (GTDB): domain Bacteria; phylum Bacteroidota; class Bacteroidia; order Chitinophagales; family Saprospiraceae; genus JADJPL01. Next base: position 11,471 of record CAZGOT010000033.1, on the reverse strand, counting down.
AGGAGTTCCAGGGCTTTTTCAAGGCGGAAGTCTTTTAGCAATTCCATGGGGCCCTGATCGGAAATAGCCGACAACTTTCGATAAAGTTGGGCTTTGCTTATGTGCAGCATTTTGCAGAGTTGCGGAATATCAAAAGTTTCGGAGGTATAATGGTTTTTGAAGGCGTCGTACAGGGATTGCATAAACTTGTCGTTAGCGGAAATAGTACCCTGGACAATACTCTCGGCAGGCAGGGAATCTTTGGTGGAGCCCTGCTGATCGCTCGAAAAGTTGGCATAGCGGAGCTTCCATTGTTGTTGTAAGTTTTGGAGGTTGCGCAGCGTCAACAGGAGCTCGCGGGAGTGGTAGGGCTTTCCGATATAGGCTTCCGCACCACATTCCTGGCCTTCCAGGCGGTCGGCAATATCATTTTTGGCACTGAGCACGACTACGGGGATGTGGGCAGTCAAGGGATTGGCTTTGAGTATTTTTGTCATTTCCAGGCCGTCCATTACCGGCATGACGATATCTGTGAGGAGGAGGTCCGGGATCTCTGCGATGGCGGTAGCCAGGCCTTCCTGCCCGTCCCTGGCCGTGATGAGGCGGAAATAGGGAGCGAGGGACAGTTTCAAAACGGAAACAATCATGGGGTTATCCTCGACAATCAGCAGGAGTGGGAGGTTCTGATTGCCCAGGGCAGATAGGGTACTTTCGATTTCCTCCAGGGAATTAGGGCTGGTATCCGGGGCTTCCAAAGCGGGAAGCATTTCGCTGGTAGTTATTTTCAAGGGAAGCTCTACCGTAAACTTGCTGCCTTTTTGCAGGGTGCTTTCTGCAAAAACCTGGCCTTGCATCAAATCTGCCAGGTCTTTTACATAACTTAAGCCCAAACCAAAATTGTGCTCTGTTTTTGTAGCAGAAGCTCCCTGATAGTATTTCTCAAAAATGAAAGGCAGATCGGATGCTGCAATACCTTGTCCGGTATCGGCGACGCTGATTCGGAGGTTGCGGGGAGAGGGATTTTGTACCGAGAGGGTAACGATACCATTTTGGGGGGTATGCCTCAAGGCGTTGTTAATCAGGTTGTTTACGATGTGCCTGACCCTTTGGTCATCAAAATCTGCAAAAAGGGTTTGGGTATCGGAATGGAATTGTAGCTGGACTTCCCGGAAGTTGGCAAGCGGTTGATAAGAGGCAAGGGCATTTTTCAAAAATGCAACGACATCTCCGTGCCGGTAATTTAGTTGGATACTGCCATCCTGGATGCGGGTAATATCTATGATTTCATCAATCAGGCTCTGCATGTTGTTGCCTTCATACTGTATAGTGTCCAGATATTTGTTTTGGACAGGGTTGGTCCCTTCCTGCTGAAGTTTTTCTCCGATGCCCAGGATAATACTCAGAGGGGTTTTTATTTCGTGTGCGATGTAGGCGAAAAATTTGTTTTTAAACATATCGAGCGACTGCAATCGCTTCATTTCCTGCTGGCTAATTTCAGCCGCGAATTGTTCGGCGAGTCTTTTTTTGTTCAAGCGCAGGCCGAGTATTATCAGACATGTTGCCAGAAGGGCATAGAAAACATTAGCAAAGTTGCTCAAATACCAAGGGGGGCGGATCCTGATAACAATAGAGGCCGGTGGGGTTTGAAGGTCCGTATCTTCGGGGTTTGCTACCTGGATATGCACCTGATACTTTCCCGGGGCCAGACCAGGAAGGCTGATGGTGCGCTGTTTGCCGAGATTCACCCATTCTCCGCTTAACCCGGATACTTTGTAGCGGTAATACAAACTTTGGGGGTTGCTGGCAAAAGGGGCAGCAAACTGAATATTGATGTTGTTTTCGTTGTGTTTAAGAGTAATACGCAGGTGTCCATCAGGAGAGAAAGTAGCATTTCCAAAGCGGAAGAGTTCGTCTACAGAAGTATTATTTACCTGGATTTTGCTGATTTCTATTTTTCTGGAAAGTGCTCCCAGCGGTGCGTTGAGCAGCTTGTTTGGATAAAGCACAAAAAGGCCCTGTGTACTCCCGAATAATATACTTCCATCCTGTAGTTTACCAAATCCTGTTGCGTTGAATTGGGGTGCCTGGAGGGTTTCCTGCAGGTCATAGCTGATAAACTGATTGTGTACCGGATCAAAGCAGGTGATGCCCTGATCGGTGCTCAACCAGAGCCTGTTGGCGTTATCTGGCACGATACCCAGGACGATTTGGCGGTTAGATAAGTCTTCCTGGGAAAAATACGAGACTTTTTCGGTAGGTATGTGAAATTTGGCAAGGCCATTGCCCAGTGTCCCGAGCCAGAGGATATCCGGGTCGTTTTGATCCTGGCAGAGGGCAAAAATGCCGTTATTGGCAAAAATTTTGGTTTTTCCGCCATAATTATGATAAGCTTTAAATACGGGCCGTGCTGCTTCTGGCTGTTCGATTTTAGTCAGGCCAAAGTTGCTGGCAATCCATATCGTACCATTTTTTGCCTCGATCAAATGCTGGATGGTGATTTGACTGGCGATTTCTTTGGGAAAGGACCGTCCGATATCCCAGACAGCAGATTGATTTTCTTTTGGATGATACCGAATGATTTCGCCTGCATTGCCGCAGATCCATATATTGCCTGCACGGTCTTCCAAAAGCTGGGGAGGGGTCTGAAGCGGTAGCAGGCGCACAGGTAGTTGCCGGATTTCCCTGGATGCCACCTGATACTGATATCCGATAAGGCTATTTTCCTCTTTTACATCGACAATGAGGTAAATCGAACGCTTGTCTTTGGAAGAAAGGACTGCTTTTACTGCCTCCTCTGGCTTAAAGAATGCTTGCCAGGGGGCTTCACGGACTGCGGCATCAGAGAGGTTGATTATTGAGGATTGGGCAAAAGCCCCTGCCCAGAGGGTTTGGTCGGGTAGTACGGTGAAGTTATATATACTAAGCTGACGAGCGATTTGCGTATATCCGTTGGTATTGGTAGATACTTTGTAAATCCCGGATCCGGTTGTGCCTATCCAAAGGTCTCCGTTGCGGTCAATGAGCCGGGAAAATGTGGTTGGGAATCCCAATTCGCAAAAGACGGGTATTTTTTCCTGAAGATCTGCAGGAGTAAAGTTGCGGAGTTCCTGTAGGTTTTGGAGAACATATATTTTTGTATCGAAAAAGCGGCTGACCAGAACTCTCCCATCGGGTAGTTGGAGATATTCGTGCATCTGGTCCGCCTGGAAACCATTTGCGAAATCGTGATTCGGAAAAAACAAGGTACCTCCTTTCCGAATGGGGTCGGGAATATACTGTACGAAGGGGGAAAGGCTTACGGAAACTTCCTCCATGCGCTTTTTTACGGCGGTTTTGTGCAGCAAATGAATAGCGGCACAGTTCCCTTTGGAGTCAATGGCTACCGCAGTGGAGTCGGAGGTCTGTAAAAAGGCATTCAGGCCATTGGCAAAAGACTGGGGTAGGGCAATGATAGTCAGGTCAAAATTTTTTAATGGCTTGCCGGCCCGGATTTGTGTTCTAACCTCTGCATTGGTCTGAATGCCAAGCAGGCGCTTAGCCCCTTGCAATTCGTGATATATCCATACTCTGCCATTTTTATCGAGCAGGGCTTTCCTGATATTCAGAATCGAGAACTGGCCGTTGAGTTTATCGAGGTGGACAATGCGCTCGGACCAGGGATCCAGGATGGCGAGCCCGTTGTCGGTGCTCAGCCAGAGCAAGCCATGGGCATCTTCCAGAATATCGTTGATTTTATTGGCATGGAGGGACCAGGGATCCAGGTGGTTGGGCCGGAAGACGCGGACCCCGTCCCCGTCATATCGGTTGAGGCCAAAAAAAGTCCCCATCCAGATAAAGCCCCTGCGATCCTGATGCAGGGTCGTGATGTAATCCATGGACAAACCTTCCCGGGAGGTGAGCCTTTTGACCGGCAGCTCCTGGCAAAAAAGGTGGCTACTGGTAAAAACCAACGCTGCAAGGGCAACTCTCCGAAAACAAGCTGTATACATACGGACAACAGGATGCAAAAAGGCAGTAGGCATCTTCGGTACTAACCAAGAGAAAGCGGTTTTATGCACGATTCTTTTTTCCTAAAAATAAGGGAATCCTGCCACTATATTGTTAACCTGCCATCGAAATTGAATGATTTGTGTCTATTTTTTTTAAAATGAAACCTTAGTTAACAGTCTTGAGACCAATTTTAACGTTTTGGGATATCAAATGTATAAAATTTCACATTTGAGAATTGTGTATACCAGTTTGAGACCAGAGCGTACTAAAAATTATTTAATATGATTGACCTTCGCATTGGCTGGAGGAAATTAGTGCCTTTTCGGGCGAAGTAACCTCATAAAAATCATATTGCTCATGGAAATTACGCTTCAACCAATCTTATTTGCTATCGGGATGGGCCTTTTGATTTTCCAGGGATTTTTCCTGGCATTGAGAAAGGTGCCAACGGCATATCGTATCCTGGGAATTTCATTTATCATATTTGGGTTTAACCTTTTTATATCCTATCTGAACCAGACGGGTCTGATGCGGGAGTATATCCATTGTTTTCGAGTTGCTGCGCCTACTCAGTACCTATTTGGGCCTCTGGGTTATCTATTTGTCCGTTTTCTTATTGTACCCAACAGCAGGTGGAGCCGCTGGGACTTGCTGCATTTCGTTCCTTTTGCGCTGCATCTCATAGAACTGATACCGGTCTTCAGTCTTTCAGCAGCAGAAAAACAGGTCCAATACACGAAATACCTGACTGGTCCATTGGAGGAAATTCCGCTTGGCATTATGACCTTCAGGGAGCATGTCATTTTGAAATGTTTGATGGTACTTGGCTACCAGGCTGCGATCCTTTTCCATTTGCGACCGATGTTGTCGAATTGGGTACAATATCGGGTTACCAGCAACCGTGTTTTGATTATATGGATATTTATGGACTTTTTAATAAAGACCAGCACCTTTTTGAGCATATTTATTATGTTCCTGTTTAATCAATATTTTCAGCCTCTGTTATATTGGAAGGCTGATATGCTACATTTTCTGGACAATGCGTTTTGTGCGCTTTTTCTTCTGGCTAATCCAGGGTTAATACAGGGATTTCAGAAAGAAAGCCTTGACAATTTGCCCCAGGCCATTAGTGAAAAGGAGGGCAGTACGGAATCTGTCAGTAAAGCAGCGGAAAGCGCTGTTGTTATGCCGGAAAAAAGTCCTGAATTTTTCGGTTTAATCGCTGAGCTGGACGCCCTCATGCAAACGAAGCAGCCTTATCTCAAGGAAAGCCTGGCCCTGCAGGGGCTGGCAAATCAGCTTAAAGTAAAACCTTACCGACTCTCCAAGGCCATTAAGGACCATTATGGCTTATCGTATTCCGATTATATAAATGGCTGGAGGCTACAATATATAGAGGAGAAAATCCGCGAGGATGCCGTGTGGAGGTCTTATTCCATAGAAAGTATGGCCTTTCAGGCAGGTTTTGGTTCCCGAGCTGCTTTTTATCTCGCTTTTCGCAAAGTACATTCGGGTTCCCCGGCAGACTATTTTGGACTGAAACAAAGCCAGGTGGTTTCCTGAGGGTAAAATACCTGTTTTGGAGACAAAGGCTGGGGATTGTTAATATTTGGCGGCGTCAGCCGCCAAATGTTAATTTGAATAAACGACGTTTCGCCTCATTTTGCAAAGCAAAATGAGGCGAAACGTCGTTTATTCAAAATTTTCTTTCGCCGCAGCAGGCGGCGAAATACTTTTCACACAACCTTTATGTGGCTGTGCAAAAAGGGGCTTTTACCTCAAAAAATGGCTTGTGCCGATTGTCCATTTTTTTTAGCCATGATTCCACCGTGAAACAATACCTGGGATTTATCGGGGTTCGTCTCATTTGTGATTCCACTAAAAATTTCACATGTTAAATTGTACAATATCCTCGTCCTGTCTTTATTTTATAAAAAATACACATATATAATTTGTCTAATATTTATAAATCATCAGCTTTAAATAAATGATTTTCAATTTTTTGAGGCACAAAAAATATATGCAAAATATATATGTGTAGAATTTCTAAAGTTTGGAATACTAAACAAGGTGGGATTGAAAAGGTCGTAATATTGCGATGTGTCCCAGGTCAGGGTGCCACCTGACCCGGGAATCATAATGCTTTCTTTTTTTTTGACGACCTAAAAAACATGTATGACGTTGGACACATCTACTTTCAGTCCTGGGGCTGAATCCGTGTGGCTATCCGTATCCCCACCTAAAGGGGGATATATACGGAGGCAACGCTGGTTATTAGCCCTGCTTGGTGGGTTTCTCACCATGCTGAGGGGTGTTGCACGAGCCTTATCGGGCTTGCTCTCTTCCAGCACCCAATTTACATCAAAACTACCAAAAAGTGTGCCAGAAAGCCCATTTTCTGTCAAGAGCAGATATAGTGGGCAGGCACTTCCCCGTCTCAGACAGATGGGGTCTGTTTTTTGTCCTCGACGATTAGGTATTGCCGGAGGAACAGTCCCATAATGTACCAGGATAAGCCGTTCAAATGCTTATCCGATTGCACAATTATGGTACTGTTCAAGAAAAACCCAATGTGTGCAGGAATGTATGCAATTGTTGCAATAACAGTTTGCTGCATTTCAGTAGATCCATATTGGCATTCAAAAATATTTTAAACATTCAATAACATGAGGTCTCGGAAAATCTATTTGACGGGAGTAGTGACTTTGGTGTTTTTCATGCTGGTATATTATTCTTCTGCAAATATTTCAGTCGGATACAAAAAGCATATCAATGCACTGTTCGAACTGGTGAAGGAGAAAGGCTTAAGCATGGAGGTAGAAGACCTGAAAGAAAAGCTTTCAGCACTTCCGAAATCAAAGGATAAAACAAAAGAAGATTATGTATCTCTACCAGAGGTGGTAGGGTGCGCTAACCTATCTGCGGTTTCTACCGTTTCCGGTTGTTTTGTCAAGGGGGCAAGCCAACTCGCCATTGTACGTTTTGAAGTCTCCTGGGATGCTTCAATCGTCAATCCTACTTCCGGTGACGCTACGGATGCGATTACGGTAAAGATCGGGGATAAGACCAGGGTCATCAATCCTGGAAAATTTCCCGGTGGAGAAGTCAAGGCGCCATATCCAGTAGCCTTTGAACTGCCGGCAGATGGCAGCATGGTAACTGCACAAATTTTTACCGGTGCTGATTTTGCCGGTTCGTCCTGTTCCATTGAGATTACAGGTCTTGCTTTACCCACAGGTGCCGAATGTGGATCCAGTTCTGGCGGTGGTGGCGGCGGAGGTGGCTCAACAACAGAAGTTACCTGCGAATTTGGCCAGCTTGGCGGGATTGTCTGGTTCGATGACAATGGAGATGGCAAGTATCAGACAAATGAAATAAAAGGTGCGGGCGGTGTTAGGGTGGAAGCCTATAACAGTGCCGGCGTGCTCATTGATACAGCTGTTACAAACGTAAAAGGACGCTATGTAATGACGAAGATTGATTCTTCGCATTATCCGGTCAGGTTGCAGTTCAGCAATTTGCCGATGGGTTCCGTATTGCCTTATCAAAGCGATATTCAGTTTGTTTACAACGCGAGTTGTGCAGCAAACTTCGCGGCCTATACGCTTAAGGCTGAAACAGGAGGTGTCGATACCTCAGGCGCTGGAATCCCTATCGCAACTACCTGCTTTGTGGAGGGAGACCAAAACTCTGCCTTAAGCCCAAATGATGTTTTGGTGGCTTCGACAACGAAGTTTGCAACACCAACTATCTTAGCAAAAAAAGATGCGATAGGATCTGTTTGGGGTTTAGCACAAAATTCCCAAAAGAATGTGTTGTTTTCGTCTGCCTTCCTTAAAAGGCATAATGGCCTTGGTCCATTGGGCCTTGGAGGGATCTACCAAACGAACTTAGGTGCCGCTATTCCAACTTCTTCCACCTTTATTGATCTGGATCCTTTTGTGGATTTGGGAACAATTGGGGAATATGGAAAAACTGGAAACCGGAAGTATAAAGACATGAATAATAACAATGTCTTTGATCCGGGTGAGCCAAGCTGGGACCAGGAGGCTTTTGCCAAAGTGGGTAAAGTAGGTTTGGGCGATATTGATATTTCGGAAGATAACAATACGCTCTATGCAGTTAACCTGTTTAAGAAAGAAATTATTGCCATAGATATCACGGCGTTTAATACGAATGGTACCCTTCCAACGGGCAGTAATATTTCAACACTGCCTGCTTATTCGTCAGTTGGCTGTGGAAGTGGTACAGAGCGTCCATTTGCCCTCAAGGTCAAAGACGGAAAATTATACCTGGGACTTGTCTGCGACGGGTTTCCCGCTTACGCACAGGTGCAGTCTTTTGATTTGACCACAAATACCTGGCAGGTAGAATTGCCGCTTACGAATATTTCGTATAAGCGTACTCCTCAGGCTGGAACCCCTGGTTGGCCAGATGGTATGTTTCGGGAATGGGTAGATACTTTCTCGCTGAAAACTATTGATCAGGGAGGATTTATTTTTCAAAATTCTTTTTATCAAAATCATCAGGCTATTTTGTCCGATATCGAATTCGATGGAGCCGGCAATATGATCCTTGGGTTCATAGACCGCGGCGGGCATCAATTGGCTGCCGACAATTACCCTCCGGATACTACCAAGACTCAATTCTACGCGATTTACAGTGCGGGGGAATTGTTATTGGCACACAAGACCTCTACAGGTCAATACGTTGTTGAAGTAAATCCAGAAAGTAATTCAACGGAATTTTTTAAAGATGCTGCTTTTCACCCGGAATCTTCCAATGGTGGGGTAGCTTATGATGTGGGTACGAATTCCGTTATTTTCTCTGCAATGGATCCTGAAACCTTCTTTTCAGGGGGGCTGTCCAAAGTAGATGCCGCTACAGGAAAGAAACTTGCCGGGCTTACATTATATAACGGGCGCAGTAGTAATGGTTATGCCGGGAAAGGCGCAGGTATAGGTGATGTGGAATTATTGGCGGCATCAACTGCTCCACCTCCTCCCCCTGCTTTGCTGCAGATTGGCAACTTTGCATGGGTAGATCTGGATAAAGATGGCATACAGGATCCCAATGAGATTCCGCTTCCTGGACTGGACGTCAGCCTGTTCAAAATAGTGGAAGGCAACCCGGTCTTTGTAGCCTACACCCAAACCGATGCGAGTGGCGCGTATGCCTTTACCGGGCTGGGAGCACCGAACGAATACTGGGAGCCCACTTCAGGAGTAGATAGCCTACTCCCGGAAATGGAGTATAAAATCGTATTCGGCTACAACGGGAAGGATTTAACTGATCAAATCGAAGGCACGGATATCGTAGTCACTGGAATTCCTCATACGCTGACCAAAGATTCTCAGGGAACGGGTAGCTTTGCCGATAAAATTGACAGCGATGCAACCGATATGACTATTGCTGGTGGTACCTACCCAAGTATTAGTGTTACAACTGGTACTGAAGGTATAGACCATAGCTTTGATGTTGGTTTTCAATCAGACTATTATCGGGGCATTGGTAACTTCGTATGGTTCGATACAAATGTCGATGGGGAACAAGATCCCGGCGAACCTGGTGTTGCAGGGGTAAAGGTCAATCTACACCCTTGCGTGGACAGTATTCCCGGTGCAGCGATTGATAGCTTAATGCGCACTACAAATGATTACGGGCGCTATATTATGTCTAACGTCCCGACTGGTAACTATGCCCTTTCCTTCAATTATGGCATGGTTCCTGGTAGCGATACGCTTCGCTTTACCATTCCGGATATCAATTCCAATGACCAGAAGTTTACCGATTCAGAAGTACTCATTCCTTCTAATTACTATATGCTGCCTACCCCTTCGGAAGTGGCGTTTACGGGATGTTTTCACTGGGAATCAGAAATGAATACAGCCTTTGATCCTACTTTTGATGCAGGTCTGATCGGTACGGATATTTTAATTGACCCTACCGGATACGTGTATTGTGAAGGTAACGGCGAAATTTTACCTGGAGGTTTGCTCACGGTAACCGGACCTGGAAATGTGTATATGATTCACGATGCCTCCAATGGATATTACCAATATTTTGTGGATGCTGTTGGGGTTTACACGATGACCTTGACCAATCCTCCCGGGTATGTAAGCTCGGAGATTTGTATTCCAAATGCGGAGCCCCTCAATGCTCCGGATAGTGTACAGGTGAATAATCCATACTCCATTGGTTCAGATGATCTCGCTCCGAAGGATGGCTTCCTGGACGATTATACTTGTGCAACAAACCGTCTATACACCCAGATGTTGCTGGAACCTGGCGACTATATTACCAATAATAATTTCCCGATGTCCTGTGCGGATTTAGGGGACCTGCCGGCAAACTATCCGACGGTTTTAGAGGATGAAGGGCCACGCCACGCTATCCTCCGGGTTCCATTGGTCTATATGGGAGATACGGTAGATATCGAGTTAGATGGTCAACCTGATGTGATGGCCGGTATAATGGGCGGTGGTGATGATAGTGTCAATGTTGCGGACGGCGTAATTGACGATGAAGATGGGCTCGTTTCGGGACCTGTATTAATTCCTGGAATTTCAAATGAAGTACGTGTTGTAGTGGTGAATAAATCTGGTTCCACTGCAAAACTTGTCGGATTTGCCGATCTGAATAAAGATTTTGATTTTAATGATATGGGTGAAATGCAGTCAACTACCGTCAATCCTGGCTTTATGGATACAGTATCCCTGTATTTCACACTGCCTGCCAATGCGCCGCTTGGAGAAAAAATCGGATTGCGGCTGCGTTTTTCTACAGATCAGGATACGGTGATGTACCCTGTCGGTTTCGCAATTGATGGTGAAATTGAGGACTACATGATGCTTCTTGGTGGATTTGATTACGGGGATTTGCCCGAATCCTATAACACTTCGGGCGGGGATAATCCACCTGCACACCTCGTAACGGAAGCTCTAAAACTAGGTGCTTCGGTAGATGCGGAATCTGATGGAATCGCTGATCCAATGGCTGGGTCTATGGGAGCTGGCGATGATGGTAATGTAGGTATTTTGACCTACGGTACCAGCACGCCTGCTGGGGATGACGAAGATGGCGTTTCCCTGGTCACACCGATGATACCAGGCTCTACGGCGTGTTTTGTTGTCAATGCAATGAACATGACGAGCGCCAGCGCAGTACTGCAGGCTTGGGTGGACTTTAACGGCAACGAGACCTTTGAATCCGGTGAGCAATTGACTACAGGGAGCTTCACGGCAAATGGATATGTGGTTCCTGTGGGCGGATTGGACTCAGTCAAACTGACGTTCAACGTTCCTTCTACTGCTACTTTCTATCAGGGCAATGCGATGGTGCGTTTCCGCCTAAGCCCGCTCGGTGGGTTGTTGCCCAATGCACAAACAGGTACCCCTCCCGATGGAGAGATCGAAGATTACAAGTTCCCGCTTGCCAAGATCGGCAACCTGGCGTTCGAAGACCGTAACTTCAACGGGATTCAGGATGCGGTAGAACCTGGT
>CAZGOT010000032.1:16700-18431 GCA_964527495.1 uncultured Haliscomenobacter sp. | reverse complement strand
CCGCTCTGAAAAAATTTTATTCTACCGCTGAAGGCGGCGGAATACTTTTCACACAACCCCAGGAAGGATACTTTCAAACAACATCAGAACGGCTCTAATATAAATATTCCTCCGATCCGAAGGCAATAAACACAGAAGTTTTTGCCTTCTGCATATAAAAAAACCCCGTAAGGGGCTTATACGGCATTAATACATATGGAAATACAGCGTACAGCATTATTACCTACCGCCTTTTTACCTCCCATTGCGTATATCGGTGCATTTCTGCATTTTGAGCATATCGTTATTGAGCAATACGAACATTACCAGAAAGGAGGTATGCGAAACCGCTGTTTCATTGCTACCTCCAATGGCCCTTTGCGACTTACTATACCGCTCTTAAAAGGAAAACACCAACAGTTACCGGTCAGGGAAGTGCGGATAGATTACCGGGTTGATTGGATAAAAAACCATTGGCATGCCATAGAAAGTGCTTATAGGAAAGCCCCTTTTTTTGAGGAATACGCGGCATACCTGCAGCCTGTTTTTCTCCGGAAGCCTGAATTTCTTTTTGACCTCAACTTTTCGCTGCTGGAACTGCTCCTGAAGTTCATGGGCATTCCACGTGTGCCTGCCTTCAGCGAATCCTATTCCCCAAACCCAGATGGGCAGACCGATTTGCGGCAGGCATTTCGCCCCAATACCGAACTCGAGGTTGCCTTTCCCTGGTTCAAGGCCCTGCCTTATCCGCAGGTTTTTGAAGACAGACAAGGGTTCATTCCACACTTAAGCGCGCTCGACCTGCTATTTTGCCTGGGGCCGGAGGCAAAGTCTAAAATAGCCACCTGTATCGAAAAATGAAAATCCTAAATCAAACCAGGCAAAAAAGTTGTAAGATGCCGCTGAATACTGCAATTTTGTATCCAAATGATTAACTGGCAATGAAGCGTAAAATCGTTGCGGGTATCCTGGCACTGTTTTTTGGTGTTCTTGGCGTACACCGCTTTTACTTAGGAAAGTGGATACAGGGGGTTGGGCACTTCCTGCTCTTTTTATTTGCGTTGGTAGCAACCATAAATGGAGCATTCCCGGCAGTTGTCGTCCCAGCACTCCTGGGTTTCATTGATGCGGTATTATTGTTTGCCATGCCAACAGAAGACTTTGATGAAAAATACAATGCCCGCAGACTCCAGGAGAGATGGCGGGATAAAAGATATTACAGGATGGGAATCGAAGAAGAGGAAGAATCCTGGCAAACCCTAAGCGATCGAAAGTCCTTTCCCTTGTCCTTGCTCAAAAAAATCGGAATTGAGCGCTTTCGCGCGGGGGATTTCGACGGTGCAGTAAACGCCTTTGTTAAGGCATTAGAAAAAGGCGTTGAACACCCCTGGCTGCATTTTAACCTCGCCTGCTGTTATTCCATGATCCAAGATGCCGACGCCGCTATGGAGCACCTGGAAAGAGCGATAGAAAAAGGGTTTAACGACCTGAACAAAATCCAGACCCATGCCGCTTTGCAATTCCTTCGGGAGCAGCCGGGGTTTACGGCATTTGCAGCCCGTGGGTATAAAAAAGCGCCTGTAGCAGGTCCGCCTGCTGAACTTCCCCCAGCATCCTCTGCTCCCCTTAATCCCCTGGATCAGCTTCTGCAGCTCGGCGAACTTAAATCCAAGGGGCTCCTGTCTGAAGAAGAATTTCAGCGGGAAAAACAAAAAATACCTAGTCCGGTTGTCCTGGTTAAAATGGTATAAA
>CAZGOT010000032.1:10193-16690 GCA_964527495.1 uncultured Haliscomenobacter sp. | reverse complement strand
GCGCATGCGTCCCGTCCGCCTCGACCAATTCATTGGTCAGGAGCACTTGCTCGGTCCAGGCTCGGTACTGTTTCAGGCCCTCCGCTCAGCGCATCTCCCCTCCCTGATCCTTTGGGGCCCACCGGGAGTGGGAAAAACTACTCTAGCCCATATTTTAGCTAAAACGCTTAATCGGCCATTTTTTACCCTGAGTGCTGTAAGTTCAGGAGTCAAAGAAGTGCGCGAGACCATCCAAAAGGCCGAGCAGCAACAATTTTTTGGAAGGCCAAATCCGATTTTATTTATTGACGAAATCCACCGTTTCAGTAAATCGCAGCAAGACTCCCTGCTCGGGGCAGTAGAAAAGGGCATTGTCACCCTGATTGGTGCTACAACCGAGAATCCTTCCTTCGAAGTCATCCCTGCCCTCCTTTCCCGCTGCCAGGTGTATATCCTCAAACCCCTGGAGGCCCACCACCTCATCACCCTGATAGACCACGCCCTGAAAAGTGATGAATACCTTTCCACCAAAAATATCCGGGTAGCCAGCTATGAATCCTTATTGTTTTTCTCTTCCGGCGACGCACGCAAACTCCTGAACCTCCTGGAACTGATCACTGCGGATGCCCCGGAAGAAGGTGAACAGGTTATTGACGACGAACTGGTACAGGAAAAAGTCCAGCAGTTTATTGCCCATTATGACAAAACCGGAGAGCAGCACTATGATATTGCTTCCGCACTCATCAAATCTATCCGGGGAGGTGACCCCAATGCTGCCGTTTACTGGTTGGCCCGCATGATCGAAGGTGGCGAAGATATCAAGTTTATCGCCCGCCGAATAATCATCTCTGCTGCAGAAGATATTGGCCTCGCCAACCCCAATGCCTTGCTCCTGGCTACCACTGCTTTCCAGGCCGCACAGGCTGTAGGGCTTCCCGAAGCCCGTATCATCCTTTCAGAGGCTGTCATTTACCTGGCTACTTCCCCAAAAAGCAATGCCGCATATCTGGCCATTGACATGGCCTTAAACCAGGTACGCCAAACTGGCAATCAACCCGTTCCCCTGCACTTGCGCAATGCCCCAACCCAGCTCATGAAATCGCTGCAGTATGGTGCCAACTACCGCTATTCCCATGACTTTCCCGGAAATTTCGTCCCACAGGAATACTTGCCCGAAGCCCTCTCCGGACAATGCTTTTATCAACCCCAGGACAATCCTGCAGAAGAAAAAGCAAAAGCCCAGCTTCGCAACTGGTGGAAAGAGAAATATGGATATTAACAAACACTCCGCACCTTTTTTTCAGGATAAAAACTTATATTGCACCTGACAACTATTGCAGGCTGATACAGCATGAAAAAATTCCTATTCCTACTCCTTTTGTCCCTTTTGGGAAATGCCGTCCTCCTGTGCGCCCAGGGGCCTACACCTATGCAATACCCGATACGGGAACCAGTCCAGCGCCCGCGGAACATTATCCTCCTTATCGGCGACGGAATGGGTTTGACCCAGATCAGTGCTGCCTTGTACTCCAACAGTAACCGGCTTAACATGACCAGGTTTCCCATAGTGGGATTCCATAAGACCTACTCGTATGATAACCTCGTAACCGATTCTGCAGCTGGCGCCACCGCTTTTGCTGCCGGTAAAAAAACCTATAATAACGCGATCGGCGTTTCCCACGATACCCTGCCCCTGTACACCATACTACAGGAATGCGCGGATAAAGGATATGCCACTGGCCTTGTTGCTACATCCTCTATTGTGCATGCAACGCCGGCAGCATTTTTTGCCCATGCCGCTTCCAGGGAGTATTATGAAGAAATTGCTGCCGACTTCCTGGACGCCCCGGTGGATCTCGCCATTGGTGGTGGGAAAACGTATTTCGACAAACGGGAATTTGACCAGCGCGACCTGGTTGCCGAATTGCAGACCAAAGGATACGTGGTGGAGGATTATTCCAAAACCGAACTGGGAAAGGTGCAGCTTGACCCCTCCCGGCCGCTGCTGTATTTTACTTCTGAAAAACATCCTACCGGGGTAGGCAATGGCCGCGATTACCTTTCGCTGGCTACCCGGATTGGACCTGTTTTTCTGGAAAAACGCAGTCAAAAAGGGTTTTTCCTCATGATTGAGGGATCCCAGATTGACTGGGCCTGCCACCAACGCGACGGGAAAAATGCCGTCCTGGAGACCCTGGATTTTGACCGTGCCATAGGAGAAGCACTCAAATTTGCCGCAGCCGACAAAAACACCCTGCTCATCGTTACGGCCGACCATGAGACTGGGGGAATGTGTATCCACGAGGATTCCAAAATGAACCGCCTTACCTTTGGATTTACCTCCAACAACCACACCGCTGCCCTCGTCCCGGTTTTTGCTTATGGCCCAGGTGCCGAACTCTTCTCCGGGATTTATGAAAATACCGATATCTATCACAAAATGCGTATGGCACTCGGCCTGGACAGGATGGAAAACACTGGTCAGTAGCCAGTTTATCGAACGGAATTACATCCCAATAGCGAAATAGCCCATTGTAGGCCCAATTGTACAGCTTTTAGCCAGAGGGCCCCGCTTGCTGTACTACCGTAAAACTGAACGGTCAGTCCATAACTGCTTTTCTCTTTTGGATGGCCCGTTGAGACGACTAAAGCCCCCGCCAAGTGGTTTTATAATCTTTTTTTGGTGTTACAGGCAAAAGAATACTTTTCAAATTGTATTATTTTTTAGAAAACAAAAAACTTTTTTGCCAGCCCGGCTTTCATTCAAAAGGAACCAAATACAACCATAACATGCAACAAACTGCTGACTCCATGGATAGCCTTCTGCTCGTTGAGGAAAGTGCACGGGCCTTTGCCGCACAATACATACGCCCCCACGTACTCGAGTGGGATGAAGGCCAGATTATGCCCCTGGACCTGTTCAACAACATGGGCACATACGGATTTATGGGGGTCCTGGTGCCGGAGGAGTATGGAGGTGCCGGTCTGGGCTACCAGGAATATATCACCATTATTGAAGAAATCGCAAAAGTATGCGGCGGGATAGGCCTTTCCCTCGCAGCCCACAACTCACTGTGTACCAATCACATTCTTTTATTTGGAGATGAAAGGCAGAAAAAAGAGTACCTGCCCCGTCTCGCCTCCGGGGAATGGTTAGGTGCCTGGGGGCTAACTGAGCCCAACACCGGTAGCGACGCAGGAAGGATGCAATGCGTGGCGGAAAAGGATGGGGAACATTACATTTTAAACGGAAGTAAAAATTTCATCACCCATGGTGCCAGCGGCCAGGTGGCGGTTGTTATCGCCCGCACAGGTGCCCTCCTCGACAGCCGAGGTATGACTGCCTTCGTCATAGAAAAAGGTACTCCGGGATTCCGCGCAGGCAAAAAAGAAAATAAACTCGGCATGCGCGCCTCTGAAACCGCCGAACTCCATTTCGACAACTGCAGGATACATAAAAGCCAGATCCTGGGCAACCCCGGGGAAGGTTTCATCCAGGCAATGCAGGTACTCGATGGCGGACGAATCTCCATAGCAGCATTGGCTCTTGGAATTGCAAAAGGCGCCTACGAAGCCTCTGTAAAATACGCCGGCGAACGACAGCAGTTTGGACGCCCCATCGCTTCCTTCCAGGCAATCGCGTTCAAACTCGCCGATATGGCCACCCGTATCGAAGCAGCTGAGCTACTGACAAGAAAAGCCGCTTTTGTGAAAATGCAGGGAGGAAACGCTACGCGCATCGCCGCAATGGCGAAATATGCCGCCTCTGAAACAGCAGTACAGGTGGCCAATGAAGCCGTTCAGATTTTTGGCGGATATGGCTATGTGAAGGATTTTCCGGTAGAAAAATATTATCGGGATGCCAAACTTTGTACTATCGGAGAAGGGACGAGCGAAATTCAGAAATTAGTTATTTCCAGGGAAGTGCTGAAAGGTAAGTGAACACTGGCAAAAGCGCCACCTTTTTTCAGGTGGCGCTCACAATAATAAGCCAGTAAAAATAACCAATATCTCTATGAAATAACAACCATACTTTCCTTGTAAATATCCAAATACCGTGCCAAAATCATTTAAAGAAAATTTTTTATATGTTTTTTGAAGATAAATTTTCCCTACCTACTGCCCGGGCAATTCAAAAAGGGCTACTGACCTGGTTTTTCCTGAGTGCAGGAGTATGGGTTTGTGCCCAAATCCCTCCGTCCGGACTCCGGGACTTTAACGAATGGCGTTTACAGCGACAAAAAACAGGTATGCTTGTGCTGGGAAGCTGGGCGGTGGGCAATATTGCAATCGGAGCAGCCTTATCGGCGAAGAAAGAAGGTAGCGCAAAATATTTCCACCAAATGAACGCCGGCTGGAATACTATCAACCTGGGCATCGCAGCCCTGGGTTACCTAGGAGCCGCCAAAAGCGACCCTGCAAATACCGATCTGTTCCTGAGTATGCAGGAGCACCATAAATTCCAGAAAATCCTGCTGTTTAATGCTGGCCTGGACGTTGCGTACATGGTAGGCGGAGCTTATTTGATCGAAAAATCAAAAAATGCAGCGAAACTTCCGGAAAGGTTGAAAGGATTTGGGCAGAGTATTGTGTTACAGGGTGGTTTTTTGTTGGCTTTCGACCTTGCACAATATGCAGTCCTCGCTTCCGGCAACGAACGGTTGAAGCCTCTGCTCTCTTCCGGCCTGTACCCTGTTGGAAATGGCATCGGATGGACCCTTGTTTTCTAAACAGCCCTTCCGCGCCTCCCCAATTCAATCACCTCCAGTCCTTCGATCCGCCCGGCATTGATCCTGAAGCGCACCATCGTACGCAAGAGGTGAAAGCCTTCATGGCCACAGGCACCGGGATTGATGTGTAATAATCCGAGACGGGAATCCGGCATAACCTTGAGGATATGAGAATGCCCACAAATGAACAAATCAGGTGGGTTTGCTTCCAATATGCGGCGCACCCTTGGCACATATCGGCCAGGATAGCCCCCGATATGGGTCATAAAGACGTTTAACCCTTCGCAATCGAAATGTAGGTCTTCAGGAAATTGTTCGCGGGTAGCCAGGCCGTCAATATTGCCATAGACCGCCCGCAACGGCCGGAAGCGCTTTAAACGCTCCACAACCCCATTTTCCCCCAGGTCTCCGGCATGCCAGATTTCATCGCACTCCCCGAAAGGCTCGAGCAACTCCTCATCGAGAAAGCCATGCGTGTCGGACATCAGGCCGATAAACTTCATCCGGTGGCGGGTTTAGAGGGGGATATTTCCGTGTTTCTTGCGCGGCAGGTGGGCTACTTTTTGTGCGGTCATCGCAAAGGCACGGATGAGTTTGCGACGGGTTTCGGCAGGGTCAATCACTTCATCAATAGCCCCCCGCTGTGCCGCACGGTAGGGATGGGCAAAAGCCTCCTGATATACTTTTTCCTTGAGCTGCAACATCGCTTCAGAATCAGAAGCTTCCGAAATTTCCTTGCGGAAGATAATTTCTGAAGCCCCTTTCGCTCCCATCACCGCAATTTCGGCACTTGGCCAGGCAAAATTCAAATCAGCACCGATATGCTTAGAGTTCATGACAACATAAGCCCCACCATATGCTTTTCGGGTAATCACCGTCACCCGCGGCACCGTCGCTTCACTAAAGGCATACAACAGCTTCGCACCATTGACAATAATCCCATGCCATTCCTGATCTGTACCGGGGAGGAAGCCGGGTACGTCCACCAGCACGAGCAAGGGAATATTGAAGCTGTCACAAAAGCGCACAAAACGCGCACCTTTAAGGGAACTGTTTACATCAAGAACGCCAGCCAGTGAAATAGGCTGATTGCCAATTACCCCGATACTCCTGCCGGCAATCCGTATAAAACCGACAACGATATTATCTGCAAATTGCTCGTGTACCTCAAAAAAAGAATCTTCATCGGCAATTCCCTGGATTACCTCCCGCATATCGTACGGTTGATTGGGATTTTCAGGTACAATAGCGCGAAGCTGCTCCCTGCGTTCTTCTCCAATAGAATACGGCAACTGGGGCGGTTTTTCTTCACAGTTCTGGGGCAGATATCCAAGCAGGCGGCGGATTTTTTCCAGACATTCCAGGTCGTTGGCCGCAGTAAGATGTGTAACCCCGGATTTTGCGGCATGGGTCCGCGCCCCACCCAGTTCTTCCGAACTAACCGTTTCATTCGTCACCGTTTTCACCACGTTTGGACCGGTAACGAACATATAGGAAGTTTCTTCCACCATGATGATGAAATCGGTGATAGCCGGCGAATACACTGCTCCACCCGCGCAGGGGCCCATCACTGCTGAAATTTGGGGGACCACTCCGGAGGCCATGACATTGCGATAAAAAATATCGCCATAGCCCCCAAGCGAATTCACCCCCTCCTGTATGCGTGCCCCTCCGGAATCGTTGAGCCCAATGACCGGAGCACCATTTTTCATTGCCAGATCCATAATTTTGCAAATCTTCTCGGCATGGGTTTCCGATAAAGAACCTCCAAAAACCGTAAAATCCTGT
>CAZGOT010000032.1:6566-10137 GCA_964527495.1 uncultured Haliscomenobacter sp. | reverse complement strand
GCCATACCAAAATCGGTACACCGGTGCTCGACAAACATACCGATTTCCTCAAAGGAATTGGGGTCAAGCAAAAAATGGATCCGCTCCCGGGCACTTAGCTTGCCCTTTTCATGCTGGGAGGCGATCCGCTTTGCCCCACCACCCTGTGCTGCCGCTGCCTTTTTGGCATTAAGCTGTGCAAGTTTATCTTCCATAACCTAATCTGGCTTGTAGAATTCGTAAAACTGGCTTCGAATGTAATGGATTTTTTGCAAAAAAAACTGTTTTAAAAGGGGAACAAAGCTAAATTTGAGGTTTGAACGCTGATCCACCCTGCACAAATGCAGCCGGTTCGAGGTTCATTCTCCGTTCAATGCATAGTAAACGCCTGAACAACAATAAAAACAAAAACCAGCATGTCTGACCTTCAACTGGAAAAAACCCTGTCTCAAAGGGTACAAAACATGGCCGAATCGGAAACGCTGCGCATGGCAGCGATGGCACGGGAACTCAATGCCAAGGGTTTCCAGGTTATTAACCTCAGCATCGGGGAGCCGGATTTTGATACGCCAGAGCATATCAAAGCTGCCGCAAAAAAAGCCCTCGACGAAGGATATACCAAATATACCCCAGTGCCGGGCACCCAAGAACTCCGGGAAGCCATTTGTGCAAAATTCCGGCGCGACAATGGCCTGGAGTTTAAACCTAATCAGATTGTTGTATCCAATGGCGCTAAACAGTCGCTGATCAATATTTTTCTCTCCCTACTCAATGAAGGGGATGAAGTCCTGATCCTTGCGCCTTACTGGGTCAGCTATATCGAAATGGTGAAAGTTGCCGGGGGGACCCCTGTAATCGTTCATGCCGGTATTGACCAGGATTATAAGCCCAGTGCCGCACAAATCGAAGCGGCTATTACCCCCAAAACCAAAGCATTTCTATTCTCTTCCCCCTGTAATCCAACGGGCTCTGTTTTTAGCAGGGAAGAACTGCAAGCAATAGCCGCTGTATTTGCCAAACACCCACAGGTGATTATCCTGTCTGATGAAATTTACGAATACATCAATTTCACCGGCACCCATCACAGTATCGGGACTTTTGAAGAAGTCCGGGACCGCACAGCGACCATCAATGGGTTTTCCAAAGGATTTGCCATGACCGGCTGGCGCCTGGGGTATATTGGAGCGCCGGAATGGCTTGCTGCTGCCTGCACCAAAGTTCAGGGTCAATTCACCTCAGGAGCTAATTCTTTTGGTCAGAAGGCTGCTGCATTTGCTCTGCAGTCCGACCTCCATGCCACCCTGGAGATGCGCGATGCTTTCCTGCAGCGGAGAGACCTGGTAACTACCCTCCTCAATGCCATTCCTGGTTTCAAGGTTAACCTGCCTCAAGGGGCGTTTTATAGCTTTCCGGATATCAGTTCGTTTTTCGGAAAGCGGGATGGGGACAAAATCATACGCAACGCAGACGATTTCAGCGAATTCCTGATCCATAAAGCACACGTTGCCCTGGTCTCCGGCACAGCCTTCGGAGCACCGGAATGTATCCGCCTTTCTTTCGCTGCTTCGGAAGCTGAGCTCCGTACCGCAATTGAAAGGATTGCAGAAGCAGTTAAACATTTGGGAGATTAAAACCGCTCTGCTGGTTGCCCCATGCAGCCACAACCCACTAAAAGATAACGCTCAAAATGGCCACTATGGAAACACACACCCCTGTTGCTAAACGCAATCCACATATTCTGGAAAGCCACGGACATCAGCGCGTTGATCCCTATTTTTGGCTCAACCAACGTACTGATCCGGAGGTCTTGCAATATATCGAGGCTGAAAATGCTTACCTGGAGGAAGTCATGGCCCCCTTGCAGCCCCTGCGCGAGGAATTGTTCCGGGAAATCACCGGAAGGATAAAGCAAGATGACCAAACGGTGCCTTATCCGGAAAACGGGTATGTGTATTTTACCCGCTACCTCGAAGGAAAGGAATACCCTGTCCATTGCCGGAAAGCACAGGAGACCGGGTCAGCAGAAGAGGTTTTGCTCGACCTCAATGCCCTCGCCTCCGGCCATGCGTTTTATGATATCGGCCACCGGAGTGTGAGTCCCGACAACCGATACCTTGCCTTTGGCGAAGATACGGTAGGCCGGAGGGTGTACACTATTCGGTTTAAGGATCTCCAAACCGGGGAAATTCTTCCGGATGCCCTTCCCCTAACCAATGGCGAAGCTGCGTGGGCTTCTGATAACCGACACGTTTTTTACACCCGCAAAGACCCTCAGACCCTTCGCGGGGAGCGCATTATGCGGCATGCGCTTGGTACACCGTATGAAGAAGATGTGGAAGTATTCCAGGAAGACGACGACTCCTTTGATGCCCATGTGTACCGTTCTAAATCCGGAAAATACCTGATTATCCTTTCTTCCCAGACCATCACCACGGAATACCGCATCCTGCGCGCGGATGACCCGCTTGGCACCTTCCGCATTTTTCATCCCCGGGAGCGTGGTCTGGAGTATGGCATTTTTCATGTAGGTGAATATTTCTATATCCGCACCAACCTCAAAGCGCACAACTTTTGCCTGATGAAGTGCGGGGAGCAGGATACCGATAAAGCACACTGGACCACCGTAGTTGCCCACCGGGAAGATGTGTTGCTGGAGGAGGTAGAAGAATTTGATCACTTTCTGGCACTCTCTGAGCGGCAGAACGGGCTCACCAAAATCTCCATTCACCCCATTGTAGAAGCTGCTGATGCCCATTATCTGTCCTTTTCCGAGCAAGTATATATGGTAAGTACTGCGGTTAACCGGGAAATGGGAGCGCAAAAACTGCGGATCAATTACCAATCGCTCACTACACCCCAAACAGTTTACGATTACGATACCCGGACCAGAGATTTTGAACTGCTCAAGCAGGAGGAAGTCCTCGGGGGGTTTTCCTCCGAGCACTATCAAGCAGAGCGGGTATATGCCCCGGGGAGGGATGGCGTCCAGATACCTCTTTCTATTGTATATCGCAAAGGCTTCCAAAAAGACGCCAGCAAGCCCCTTTTGCTCTACGGTTATGGCTCCTATGGCATCAGCCTGGACCCGTATTTCAGCGTAGCCCGGTTAAGTCTGCTCGACAGGGGATTTGCTTTTGCAATCGCCCATATCCGAGGTGGAGAGGACCTTGGCAGGGGGTGGTACGAAGACGGCAAGTTGTTGAAGAAGAAAAATACCTTTTTCGATTTTATTGACTGTGCCGAATTTTTGCTCGGGCAGCGCTATTGCAGCAGGGAAACCCTCTTTGCGATGGGGGGTAGCGCCGGTGGCCTGTTGATGGGCGCAGTAGCTAACCTGCGCCCCGACCTTTGGAAAGGGATCGTCGCTGCAGTTCCTTTCGTAGATGTAGTCACCACCATGCTCGACGACAGCATTCCCTTAACGACTTTTGAATACGACGAATGGGGGAACCCCAATCAAAAGGAGTATTATGACTATATGCTATCTTATTCTCCATACGACAATGTAGAGGCCAAAGATTATCCCGCCATGCTTGTCGTTACAGGTTTCCACGACTCCCAGGTACAGTATTGGGAACCTGCGAAGTGGGTG
>CAZGOT010000032.1:0-6556 GCA_964527495.1 uncultured Haliscomenobacter sp. | reverse complement strand
AGACTGATTCCAATCCCCTGCTGTTATATACGAATATGGCGAGCGGCCACAGCGGTGCCTCCGGACGTTTTGAGCGGTTCCGTGAAACTGCGTTGGAGTATGCCTTCCTGTTGAAAATGGCCAATCAGTAGGATATCCTTTGCCCCAAAAGGTTTTGTGCCTTTTATCCGGCCTGTCTTGAAAATTTGCCTGAAACCTGTTGGTGCAGGTATTAACGGCTATCCAATGCAGACCGCTTAATAATCCTGCGAAAGCGGGTGAATCATAAGTTCGTCCACGACCACATGCGGGGGCTGGTCCATCACATAGTAGATAGCATCTGCCTCTCCATGGCTACCGTGGAAATACGTATCCACCAGGCCGGAATAGACTACACTCACCTTAATTCCATGAGGACGGACTTCCTTGCGCAAAGCTCCGGAAAATGCATCCTGGGCATATTTGCTGGCACAATACAGCGAACCGTTGGCAAAATTCCGCTTGGCAACATCGGAAGCGATATTTACGATATGGCCTTTACCCTGTTCCTTCATTTCCGGTACGAAATATTTGCAGCACAGAAAGGTGCCTGCCACGTTTACATCCATCAGGTCTCTCCACTCCTCCAGGGTAATCGTTTCTGCAGGTTTAAAAATGCCATAACCGGCATTGTTCACCAGATAATCCAGTGGCCCAAAAGCTGCCGCCATAGCCGCTGCACTTTCCCTGACGAAGGATTCGTCGGTGATATCCCCTGCAAATACGAGGGCATCAGAGCCCAGTTCCCGGCAGGAAGCTGCGAGGCTCTCCAGTTCTTCCCGGTTGCGCGCCAAAAGGCCCAGATGGTTACCTCCATCAGCTAGTTTCAGCGCAAGTGCCCGGCCTATGCCTCTGGATGCGCCGGTAATGAATACACGCTTTTTCGCAATCATGGTTATTCTTTTTCCGCAAAAATGAACCTTTTGCGGATAAATAAGCTCTATTTATCTATAATCTTTTTCCAAAAAATACAACCTGCTTACTTTTGAAATATAAACGGATTATTCTACGAAGCTGTTTCACAAGTTCCGGGATTGCTAAAAAGCCGGAGACTGTCCTTTGGCGGCTTGCGCTGCCAATAATTATTTTGAATGGGGGTTGTGTAAAAAGTGTTGGGGCTTTTTACACAACCCCTGTTCAAAATTTTCTTTCGCCAACGAAGGCGGCGGAATACTTTTCGGACAGCCTTACTCCGTTACAAGATTGTCACAAACCCAAAATTCAATATTTTATGATCAACCGATTGCTCCTCTTTGTTTTCCTTCTCTCCAGCGCAGTTGCTGTGCAGGCTCAAACTGCCGATGAAATCATTGCCAAGTCCTTTGTTACCCTCGGCGGTGCCGACAAATGGAAAGCATTAAAAACCACCAAAAGCGAAGCCAAAATGGCTATGATGGGATTTGAATTTGCCGGTACCATGTACAACGCCGAACCCAATAAAATGCGGGTTGAAATTGATGTCATGGGCCAAAAAATCATCCAGTGCTACGATGGCAGCACTGCCTGGTGGATTAACCCACTCCAGGTAGGCCCAGATGCCCAGGTAATGCCGGAAGAAATGGCAGAATCTGTTAAAAACCAGGAGTTCCAAAGCCCATTGCTCGACTATGCCAGCAAAGGGAATAAAGTTACCTTTGAAGGCAAAGAAACCATTGACGGTACCGAATGCCACAAAATCAAACTGGTCAAAAAGGATGGTAACGAGGAGTTCTACTTCTTCGATACCGAAAATTTTGTTCCCGTAATGGTCCGCGCTGCTATTAAAACCGGCCCCACCGCAGGACAGTTTAGCGAGACCTTTATGAGCGATTATCAGGAAGTCAGCGGGCTTATGTTTCCTTTCTTCCTCGAAACGAAGGTTGCAGGCCAGTCTGTTCAGAAAGTCACTCTCTCCAAAGTAACGCTGAACGAGGAAATGAAGGACGACATGTTCCTCTTTCCAAAGAAATAACCTGAAAGCTGATTTCTTGAAAAGTATAAGGCTGTCCAGCTTTTCATTTGTCGGCTTGCGCCGCCAACAATAATTTTGAATGGACATCGTTTTACCTCATTTTGCTTCGCAAAATGAGGTAAAACGATGTCCATTCAAAATCTCCTTTCGCCGCCGAAGGCGGCAGAATACCCTTTACACCAAAAAGAAGTTTTTTATGCAAAAAATCCTATACCTCCTTTGCTGCCTTTACGCAGTAACCGGCCTTCAAGCACAAGCGAAAATTGAAAACCTCCTGGGCAGCCTGCGTGCCAGACAAATCGGTCCTGCTACCACGAGCGGACGCTTCAGTTCCATTGATGCCGTTGAGCGCAGCCCAGAAATAATATATGCCGGGAGCGCAGGCGGTGGATTATGGAAAACTGTCAACGGAGGGGCCAGTTTCTTTCCTGTCTTTGACGAACATTGCATGTCCATCGGCAAGGTGTGTATAGATCAAAAACGTCCTGATACCGTATGGGTAGGTACTGGGGAAACATGGGTGCGCAACAGCGTTTCTGTAGGAGATGGAATCTATAAAACTGTAAACGGCGGTAAGGCCTGGCAACACCTGGGCCTGGAGCAAACCGAGCGCATAGGGGATATCCTCATCCACCCGGATAATCCCGATATCGTGTATGCTGCGGCACTGGGCCACCTCTGGAATCCCAATCCCGACCGCGGCGTTTATCAAACTACGGATGGCGGAAAAACATGGAAGAAAATCCTGTATATAGATGAAAACACAGGAGCTGCCGACCTCGCTATGGACCCCCAAAACCCTTCAATCCTCTATGCTACAGTATGGAGCCATCGCCGCTACCCCGACTTTTTTGACTCCGGCCTGAATGGGAAAAGTGGCGTGTACAAGAGCACCGATGGGGGGCAGAACTGGAACCTCATCCATCAGGGTTTGCCCAAAGAATCCCTTGGAAGAATGGCTATCGCCGTTGCCCCTTCCAATAACAACACGCTCTACCTGAGCGTAGAATGCAAAAGCAAGGAAGGTAAAGGACTCTATGTCTCTAATGACCAGGGCGCCAACTGGAAGAGAGTCGGCACCGAATTTAATACAACTGTTCGGCCTTTTTATTTTTCCCAGCTCGTGGTTGACCCTAAAAACGACAGTATCGTCATGAAGGCCGGTCTTTCGCTTATCGTTAGCGAGGATATGGGGAAAAGCTACCGTTCTATGGACAATACCGTCCACTCCGATGTCCACGATATGTGGATAGACCCCAATAACACCAAACACGTCCTGATTGCCACTGACGGAGGCATTTACGAATCTTTTGACCGTGCAAAGACGTTCCGCATGTTCATGAACCTCCCCGTTGCCCAATTTTATCATGTCAGTGCGGATAAAGAGACTCCCTACAACGTATACGGCGGACTACAGGATAATGGCTCCTGGTATGCCCCATCTGCCAAAGCCGGGGGTATTGGCAATGCCGATTGGAAACCTACCCTCGGCGGGGACGGATTCTGGTCCTTTCCCCACCCCAATGACCACAATATCGTATTCAGTGAATATCAGGGAGGTAACCTGGCGAAATTCAATAAAATCACAGGCACCGCTAAGGATATCCGGCCTTTTCCACTCAACGAGCAGGAAAAACTGCGGTTTAACTGGAACGCGCCCATCCATATTAGCCCCAACAACCCCAACAGAATGTATTTCGGTGCCCAATTCCTCTTTATGAGCGAAGATATGGGGGATACCTGGAAACGCGTTTCTCCCGACTTAAGTACCAATAACCCGCAAAAGCTCCGCCAAAAACAATCCGGTGGGCTTACCATAGATAATTCAGGTGCCGAAAACCATTGCACCGTATATACGATTGCCGAATCCCCGGTAAATGAAAAAATCATTTGGGTTGGCACTGATGATGGCAATCTGCAGGTGAGCAGCAACGGAGGCGAAACCTGGACCAATGTAGCTACAAACCTGGCCAGCGTCCCTCCAGGTACCTGGGTTGCCCATGTAGAACCGGGGCATTTTGATGCCCAAACTGCTTATGTAGCCCTCGATGGGCACCGGACAGGCGACAAATCGCCTTATGTTTTCAAGACCACCGACCTGGGCAAGACCTGGACCGCCCTTGCTACGCCCGAAATTAAGGGTTTTGCAATCTGTGTCCGGGAGGACTTCGTCAACCCCGGCTTGTTGTTCCTGGGAACGGAATTCGGCCTCTACCTCAGTATTGACAGCGGAAAATCCTGGGGCCGCTTCGCCAACGACCTCCCCAAGGTAGCTGTTCATGACATCTTCCTGCATCCTAAAGAGCCAGCGGCCATCCTCGCTACCCATGGCCGCGGCATCGCTATCCTGGACGATATTTCTCCGCTGAGGCAACTCAATACGACTGTCCTTACCAAACCTTTTCACCTTTTTGCACCTGATACCACCATTCTGCGCGATCCTGGCGCTACCTCCGGTTGGTTTGGCGGCGCGGGCAACTTCGTAGGCCCCAACCCTGGAACAGCTGCCAAAATCACCTATTACATGGAGAAAAGACATACTTTCGGAAAAATGTACATAGAAGTCTGGAAAGAGGGTAAACTGCTCCGCACCCTACCTGCGGGCAAACGTGCGGGCATCAACATAGTCGAAATGCCCGTGACCCTGGAAAAACCGAGGAGTGCCCCTTCCAAAAATACCCAGGCCATCTTTGGAGCCGCCCTGGGCCCAAATCTGGAAGCCGGCAATTATCAGGTGAAGGTGGTGAAGGATAAAAATACCTACGAGACCACATTTACCCTGGCCAACGACCCCAAATCGCCGTACAGCACAGAAGAACGGGCCGTCCAACGCGACCTCACCCTGAAATTATATCAAATGTCTGAAGACCTCGCCTTCTATTTTACCCAGCTCGACAGCCTCGAAAAGCAGGTCCGGCGTTTGTCAGCACAGGTCGTAGAAAAGAAAAACAGCCGTCTGAAGGATGCCCTGGAAAAAATTGCCCGCGACGCAGCAACTGCCAGGGATGCTATTACGGCCACAGAGGGCGATGGGTATATCAACGAAGACGAGCGCTTGCGCGAACGTATCAGCGATCTTTACCGGCAAGTGAGCGCGTATCCTGGCAAGCCGACGAATTCCCATATTGACCGGGCAGCTTCCCTAAACAAAGCATTACAGGAAGTGGCTGCTAAAGTCAAACAAATAGCGGATGCCCAGCTACCACTGCGACCTCAGCTCGAAAAACTCGGACTTAAACCAGCTGATTTGCTCACGATTGAAGCGTTTCTGAAGGAAAACTCCTAGAATTTCGTTTTATCTTTTATTTTTGGGTCAGGGTCTGCTTTGATTACATCAGGCAAAAACAAGAAAAATGAAAAAACACCTAATCCTGGCCTGTATTTGGATATTCAGTGCTACGGTCAGCATTGCACAGGTAAAAAAATCCCCTGACCGCAAAGAGGGGGAAGGGCCTTTTCCACAGCTCATTATCCGAGGCGTTACGCTCATTAACGGCAATGGAGCGCCGCCGATAGGTCCGGTAGATATTGTGGTAGAAAACAATGTCATCAAGCAGGTGCGCACTGTCGGGTATCCGGGGGTGCCGATTGATCCAAAAAGCAGACCCCAACTCAAACCCGGCGGCAAAGAACTGGACTGCTCCGGTATGTACCTGATGCCCGGCTTCGTGGATATGCACGGCCATATTGGCGGTCAGGCGCAAGGCGCAGATGCAGAATATGTCTTTAAACTCTGGATGGGCCATGGCATCACGACTGTGCGCGATCCGGCAGCGGGTAATGGCCTGGACTGGGTACTGGAGCATAAAAGGCGCAGTGAAAAAAATGAAATCACCGCTCCCCGCCTTTTTGCCTATACTGCTTTTGGATCAGGAAGTAAGGACCCCATTTCTACACCCGAACAGGCAAGGGAATGGGTGAGGCAAAACCGCGATAAAGGAGCCGACGGTATCAAATTTTTTGGAGCCCCTCCGGATATCATGACGGCAGCCCTGGAAGAAAACAAGAAACTGGGTTTGCGCGCTGCCTGTCACCATGCCCAAATGGACGTTGGGCGTTGGAACGTTCTCCATTCGGCCCGTGCCGGACTCACCAGCATGGAGCATTGGTACGGCCTTCCGGAGGCACTGTTCAAAGACCGGACTGTGCAGGATTATCCGCTGGATTACAATTATCAGAATGAACAGCACCGCTTTGAAGGCGCAGGGAAGCTCTGGAAACAGGCAGCACCTCCTTATTCCGACCATTGGAATGCCGTAATGCAGGAGCTCCTGGACCTGGATTTTACCCTTGATCCTACTTTTAATATCTATGATGCCAACCGCGACCTGATGCGGGCACGCAGGGCAGAGCGGCACGAGGAATCCACCCTTCCTTCCCTTTGGCGCTTTTATCTACCCAGCCGCATCTCCCACGGCTCCTACTGGCATTCCTGGGGTACCGAACAGGAGGTATCCTGGAAAGAAAATTATCGCCTTTGGATGGCCTTCGTCAATGAATACAAAAACAGGGGCGGCAGGGTCACCACGGGCTCTGATTCAGGCTTTATCTTCCAACTTTATGGATTTGCGTATATCCGGGAAATGG
>CAZGOT010000031.1:12719-18557 GCA_964527495.1 uncultured Haliscomenobacter sp. | reverse complement strand
GGGTAAGCTGCAGCACAACAACACTGTCGCATCCATATACCGAACGCAGACGAAGGGTATGACTGCCTGGCGCCCTGAATTTTTTTCCTCCGGCTTGATACAATTCATCAGGAAAGACTTTGATTTGAAAGGTGTCTTTGGTATCGCTTATTTCCTCGAGGTCCAGTAGCACAATACTGTCACATCCGTTTTTGCTGCGCAGGGTATCCACATAGGCTCCTGCACGACTAATGGGTACGCCATTGAACAGGAAATTCGATCCCCTGCAAAAATTGGAGCGTTTGCGGGTCTGCATAAATGGTTTGCGGTAAAGAAATGGTGGGGTAACTTTGCATCCGCTGCCATCGGATATCCGCACCTGATAGTCGCCTTCACCAGTTTTGACCTTTAAGCGGGGCATGGTTTCGCCGGGAAGGGCAATCCCTTCCTTGAACCACTGATAGCCCCTGCCGGGAATGTTGAGGGTTTCCAGGGAGAAGGTGTCGCTGCAAGGGTTGCCAGATGGACTGATGACTAGTCCAAATGCTTTCTCATCGGCAAGGACCAGATGATCTAAAAAATAGTAGGTGTCAAAAAAAGTAGTAACGGGAAGGCAATCCGGACCAATAGCAATCGCATGGATATCCGTTTTTGGTGAAATTTGTATTTCTTTCAATTGCCATTCGTTTTGCCCGCTGGCATAAACCTTTCCCAGCTCGCTCCAACCCTGCCCATTGGTTGGGCATCCAAAATCGGGATTCCCTACTCCAAAAGGCAATAATTTACAGTCTGTTGTGCCATAAAAAACAATATCAATAGGAGGGGAGTGCTCTGGCCGTGTAAAGCCAATATAAAATCGAATAAGATAGGTGGTACCGGCTTTCATGGGAGCATTCAGACACGCACCCGCATATTCTTTCCAATTGGGGGCTCTGTTGGACGCATAGCGGCCGTTGCGAAAACCAATTACCGCCTGGCCGTCAGGAAAGGGTAGCGGAGGAGGCATCGCGTTCCATCCTTTCCATCCGCAGATGTGTACATAATCCGTAGTGGCCTCCGAAGCCTGGATCCATGTTTTTGCACAATCCAGCTGACTACGGTTATCGGGGCAACATTCCTTTTCTTCAAAAGAGGGATTGGGGATTAAGGAAACAGGCCGGGTATCTGCACAAATACAATCTGGATCGTTCAGATCAACCCAGCCATCCTGGTCATCATCCAGTGCATTTTCACAAATTTCTACCCCCTGCCGGGCAGGGAGGTTTTGTTTAAACTCCAAACTATTGAATAGCACAAAAGATCCTGCCGCAGGAAAACCCAGGGTAAGATAAAAGAGAAAATTTCCGTAGGATCTCAAATGCATGTTGGTCTGTATAGATCCAGGAATGCCAGCTTTTTCTTGCCAATCGAACAGATGGCATTTACCTTTGGAAAATTTGGAATCAAACGTATATTAGTATGTGTCCTGCTTCAAGGTAAAACAAATCGAAATGCAAACAAAAACAATCGCTTCTTTTCTTTTTGTGCTTCTGCTTTTTATGCTGGAAAATGGGAAAGCGCAGTCAACAGGCCTCATCCTTCGGCCTGCTGCCCCGCTGGAAGTAGAAGGCTGGCAGGATAACGCTGGAAAGCTTCTTCGATTTCCTACTCCGCTACCTCTTTTTTCCTTCCGGACGAATGGCGTGCAAAGGAAGTCTTCCGATGCGGACATATTGCCTTCAGCAGGCGATACGCTGCGGTTTTCTGATGGTGCGCTGCTGCTGGAAGTCATCCCAGTCCAGGGAGCAAGGTTTAAGATCCACTTGTACAACCGCTCTGCCTCCGATACGATTAGAATAGATAATCTCGTGCCGCTGGGCACGAATCACAACCATACCTATATTACTGGTCTGGGTGATCATCCCCTTTCCCGCGCCCATCTTTTCCGACCTGATTTTTCCCCGGTGAACATTATTTTACCGGATAATGCCTGGGAACTAGGTTACGCAGGAGTGGAAGTCAACGAAGGACAGGGAATTTGTTCCATTAGTCGCAGGATAAGCTGGAACGAGAAAGCCAGGCGCCGGCGGTTTGAAACGATTTTATATCCTGGGGGCAGTGTAACCTATCAGCTTTGGGCAGAGACCTATGCCGGAACCTGGCAGGAGGGCTTACGCAGGATTTTTCAGGAAAAATATCTTTACGACCTGGAAGGACGCGCATTCGATGAATCGCTATATCTGCGCCCCGACCTGCAATGGATACGCAAGGCGTTTGCCATGCACCTGATTATGGCCTGGGACCGCGATTTTTTTGACCCGGCAACCCAGTCCTATCAACTGGAATATTTTTTGAAAAAAATACGCCCTCTGCTCGGGCTTACCGATGTAGTGGGGATTTGGCCAAACTGGCCTATGCTGGGACTGGACCAACGCAACCAATGGGACTTATTCAGGGACCTGCCGGGGGGATTGCCTCAGGTGAAAAAGCAAGTCCAAATGGCTCGCGGATATGGCACAAAGTTTTTTATCAGCTATAACCCCTGGGATGAAAGTACGCGCTGGGAAGACCATCACGCCGGTATGGCAGATATGATAAAGGCCCTCGATGCCGATGGGGTAGTGCTGGATACGGAGGGTAAATCCAGCCCTGAGCGCCAAAGTGCTGCGGATGCGGTACGGCCAGGTGTTATCATGTATAGCGAGGGTATGGCAGTACCCCGGGATATGCCTTCTATCGTGGCAGGTAGGGTACACAATGCCCTGTATTATCCCCCATTGCTCAACCTCAACAAATTCATCCGGCCTGATTTTGCGATTTTTCGGGTCGCTGAATTGTTTAAAGAGCCTATCAGAAGGGAGTTTGCTTTATCTCTTTTCAATGGATACGGCACTGAAATTAACCAGTTTCAGCCGGGAAGACCTGAGTGGTTGGAGGAACAATACCGGTTTTGGGGAAGAATCCTGCTCACCCAACGACAAAATGCTTCCGCTTTTACGGTCAAGGCATACCGCCCGCTGATTCCTACCCTGCGGGACAGCATCTATGCAAATGAGTGGCCTGCGGCTGACAAAACCCTTTATACCCTTTTCAGCCTGATTCCACAGGGGTTTAGGGGACCACTTTTTCAGATTCCTGTGCGTCCGGATTTTCACCTTGTTGACCTTTGGAACCACGAACTTATTACACCCGATACGCTCCATGGCCAATGGCAGGTGCGATGCGATCTGGAGGCTTTTTCGGAAAAATGGCTGGGCACGAATAATGAGGGGGCGGTAGGGGCTATCGGTGTGTTGCCCATCCTGCTGGACATCAAACGCTTGGGGAATTTTCTGATCTGTAACTCACCTCCCGGGGGAACAATATCCTTTTGGCAAGGGGACCCTACCTATGAAAAAAAGCCACACTCCATACCTTCGGGAGGTTCGGATACCCTCAACCTCTACAAAATATTCGGACCGTATGAGGGTAAAATCGTAGTACAGTTGCTGATAGACGATGCTCTACGCGATGAACAGATTTTCTTTATCCCCCCTTCGCTGCCGCGTTTAATCAGTATTAGCCAGCCAACGGCCCGTGTTTCAACCCCTCCGCCAGGAATGGTGGAGATCCCCAGTGGACGGTTTACCATGCAGGTGACTTATGGCGACAACTTTATCCCGCACCCAACGGATTATCCGGAGGGCGCGTTTAATATGAAAGGCTTCTATATGGATAAATTTCCGGTAACAAACGCTGGGTTCAGGGAATTCCTCCAGAAAAGCCGCTATACGCCAAGCGATACGACCAATTTTCTCAAGCACTGGCATAAAGGCAGGATTCCCAAGGGGCAGGAAAATTTTCCTGTTACTTATGTTAGTTATGAAGATGCACAGGCTTTTGCTGCCTGGGCAGGAAAGCGCCTACCTACGGAGACAGAGTGGCAATATGCCGCACAAACTGCTGATTTAAGGGAATGGCCCTGGAGCAGGGAAGCAAAGGTAGAACGAAAAGAAGAAGTTATTACCAATACCCTGACTGTTTCGCGGATTGTGGCAGATTCCAGCCTTTGTAATCCCGGTAACGGCAAACTTTACCCTGTCGGGTCTTATCCTAAAGGGGCAAACCCCCTTGGCCTGGAAGACCTGACAGGATGCGTATGGCAATTGACCAACGACCTCTACATCAACGGGGCCAATACTTTTTTAATCCTGAAAGGCGGAAGCTACTATCTTCCAGCCAGTAGCTGGTGGTATGTCGAAGGCGGACCAAGGACCCTGAACTACTCCCAAAAACTGCTCCGGGTAAGTCCTGGCTTTGAAAGGAATGCAACCACGGGGTTTCGATGTGTAAAGGATAATTAACTGGTCTAGCATACCTCACTCTTTAATTCTCCGGTAGCGGTGGTTGTACGGAGGATATCACCGCGTGTGGCCTGGGAAGGATCCAGAAGGGCTTTGCCATTGATTTGTGTGAGGGTAAAGCCTCTTTGCAGCGTATTTTCAATACTTAGCATCTGAAAGAGTTGTTCGGCTGCATCCAGGGTCATTTTGGACTTATCCATTTGTCCCTGCACCAAAAGAGGTATTTTCTGTACAGCGAGGTCGAGTTTATTACGCGCTGACCCCGTCAAGCTGAGCGGTAATTGCAGTACCTGGCGCTGATAAAATTCGAGGAGTTGCTGTTGGCGTGTCAATTGCTGGTTGGCAAATTGTCGGATCCACTGCCATGTTTCCAGCGTACGGGTTTCAAAAGCAAGGTTATTCTGTAGAAGAAACTCCGCTACGGCAGTTGGGGGTTTTAGTGCCTTGTGCGCCACCCAATCGGGCAGGGTTTGATCCATATCATGGCCGAATCCGGTAAACACCGGAAAGGGAAAGTGCGCAATAGCCCTGCACAATTCCAGGCTATCAAAACCAGCAAGGTCGAGTTTGGAACCTCCCCCGCGTATAATGACCACACAATCATAGTGTTGTGTGTGAGCGCGTATTCTGGTCAATTGAGCGATTGATTCGTTTTCGAGGAGGTTTCCTTGCATTGCGGCAGGGAACAGGCGGGTAAAAAAGTTATAGCCGAAAGTATTTTTCAGGAGTTGCTGCTCGAAGTCCTGAAGTCCTGCTGCCTGAGGGGAGGAAAGAATGGCCACTCGCTGCAGGACTGGCGGGAGGGGCAGAGACCGATTTTTGCCCATGAGCCCTTCGCGCTGTAAGATTTCCAGTTTTTTTAGGCGCTCCAGGGCAAGTTGACCAGCGGTATAGGCAGGATCAATATCTTCGATGACGAGTTTTAGGCCATATCGCTCGTGGAAATCTACCCGGGCTTTGCATAATATTTCCATACCTTCCTGAAGGACGGCCCGCAATTGTGCACCCAGCTTTCGCGTCAGAGCAATGCGCTGATTTTGCCACAGGACGGCCCCGGCCTGGGCAAGCCACTCTTCAGTACCACTGTCCTTTTCTATGATTTCCAGGTAAATATGCCCCCTCGATTCCCGGAACTGCGCGATTTCTGCTTTAATCCACAGGGTTTCCGGAAAATTGAGCGCAACTGTTCTGCGTAAGTGTTGCAGCACTTCAAAAAGGCCTAAGGGATTGTTTGCCGACATGTATGTTGGTTAATTTTTTAAAGGCTGCCAATCCGTGTTGCCACTTGGGACAAAATTCTTTTCTGTTTTCGAGTTCTGCAGCATAAAATAAGCGCATTCTGCGTGGGAGCCATGTTTATGCCAGGTGATTTTAATGGGGAATGGCACCCAAAAGGCAGTTGTGCAATAAACTCGATAATGTAAATCAACAGATTGAAAAGTAAGGTTTTACAGCCTTTAATTTGAGGGCTGGCAGCAGTTTATATTGTACATTCAGATATTAGGGGTTGTGTAATAAGGCCGAAAGCCGTCATTTG
>CAZGOT010000031.1:1188-12709 GCA_964527495.1 uncultured Haliscomenobacter sp. | reverse complement strand
GTTTTGCCTCATTTTGCTTTGCAAAATGAGGCAAAACGCGGTTCATTCAAAATTTTATTTCGCCGCAGGAGGCGGCGGAATACTTTTTACACAACCCCTATTAGGAAGTTGTTTTATTGGGTTTTAGTCCAAGGTAGGTTAAAACCAAACCTACTACAATTAATAAAAACGAACCCCAAACATAGCCTTTGCCATAGAGGGTTAAGTGATTATATTCAAAAAAATATCTAATGCCTTGAAAAAGGCCAATCACGACCAAAATAATGCCTATTGTCAAAGCTGCTTTTTTCATTTCTCTAATGGCTAAAATTATGGGAAGTCAAAAAGTATCTTTGTGGTATAAGCAATATTAAAAAACTACCATTTTACACATCTCTGTAAGAATTTGAAGAGACTGTCTCATAAGCTATTTAGAAATGCAAACTGCATTTGCTTGCCAAAGCATCTTTTGGTACAATCCCATACTTATGAGACAGCCTTTTTACAAAAATAAACTATTTTTTTACAGTGGTAGTGGTAGGAGTATAAATCCCGAAAGTCAAAGCGTTAATTAATCCGTCGACAAATGAATGCTGAACTGTAACCGTATAATCTTTAGCTTCACCAGCCATCTTGGTTGGATCAGATGTTTTTAGCGGCGCTAAACCATAAATTAAGTAATGGTTTTTCTCTTTAACCTCAATTCCAGTTTTAGCACCCTCTCCAACAGAATAGGTCAGCGTGTAACAGGAGGAAAGTAAAAGTGAAACAACACCTAAAAAAACAAAATTTACAAGAATCTTTTTCATAAAAATAAATTAGTTTTTTCCTACTCTTATGGCTTTTCGGATTGTGCCCCGTTTTTTCAAGTGGGATCTGGTCTCCACTGTACTTCTTAGTTCATTATCTTGAATAACTTTAAGGAGCGAAGGCAGGTATTAGAATTCGCTACATTCCTGATTACTTGAGGGAGGTTCCAATGTGCCTCACATAAAAAAAGTCTTTGGGCAAAAAAAGTTCTTCAAAAAAAAGATTAACAGGATCAGACCCCTGCTTTTTAGACTAATTTGTTAAAAGCGCTAGCGTGGGATTCTTTTTTTTTGAATTCGCTTTTTTCCGATTAAAAATTCTCTTTACTTTGAAAGCTGTTTCATGCGATGGAATTTTTGGAGCAAAGCATAGATTTGCTGTTGCCGTCCTTGGTTCTACCGACATGCAAAAGCTTTCAGCAGCTTTTAAAAATTTAGAAATTTAAAACTAAAAATATGAGAAGCCTTCAAGTACGGTTACTGATTTTGGTAGTTTGTTGCCTGGGTACACCTGCTTTCGCCAGTGTACAATTCGACCCTAAAGCTACGGAGAATAAGGGCCAGGGCCTGGAACAGGCCGTATTTACGAAAAAGGAATTCCGGGACTTTGCTCATGCAAGGAAAATGGAACAAAAAAACCAGATCCTTTCCGAACGGAAGTGGCGGAGTGCTCCTGTGAAGATGCAGATGCCGGATAGTTCCACCGAGCAGATTTTTGCGGCTATCCTCTGCTTTTTCCTGGGCGGTTTGGGAATCCATAGGCTGTACTTACAAGCGGACCCGATTATCATCCTTTGGTACTTTATCACCTTCGGCGGATTTTTCCTGCTGATCCCACTAATTGACTTTATCCGTATTATCATGGGGCAAACGAACCACTACAAAGGCAATAGTAACCTTTTCCGGGCATTCCAATAAGGCGGATGCTATCCGTTCTGATTCCAGTTTTCAATCGGGATATCCGGGCTTCGGTTGCGGCGTTGCAAACCCTGGTTACCGGAGAGGGGATCCCCTTCGAGATCATCTGTCTGGACGATGGCTCCCGGGAAGAAATCGTCTTACTCAACCAGGAAATTATTGCTCTGGAGGGTGTATTCTACGGCTGGCTGCAAGAAAACATAGGGCGTGCTGCTATGAGAAATTTACTTGCAGACGAAAGTAGCTTTGATTATCTCCTTTTCCTGGATGCGGATTTCCAGATTCCTAATCCTTCATACCTCAAAAATTATCTGGATAACCGGAGGGAAAATTGCGTAGTAGTAGGAGGAAGCCTTTACCCGCCCAACCCTCCTGCTGATACATCCCTTTTGTTGAGATGGCGTTATGGTAAGCGCAGG
Organism: uncultured Haliscomenobacter sp.; assembly: GCA_964527495.1. Taxonomy (GTDB): domain Bacteria; phylum Bacteroidota; class Bacteroidia; order Chitinophagales; family Saprospiraceae; genus JADJPL01. The sequence continues at coordinate 10,584 of CAZGOT010000031.1, read as the reverse complement.
GAGCAGCTTCCGCTGGCCAAACGCCGACGCATGGGATGGAGGGCTTTCACGACCCACCATTTCCTTATCCCTCGTGCCGCTTTCTCCCGGGTGCGTTTCGACGAATCCCTGCGGAATTATGGCCATGAGGATACGTTGTTTGGCCAGGAATTACAAGCTGCGGGTTTTACCCTGCTGCACACCGACAACCCGCTAATGCACGAGGAACTCGATACTGCAGCGGTTTTTCTGGAAAAAGTGGAACAAAGCGTATGTAATTTGTATAACCTGTACCAACAAGGTAAAGCTATCCCATCCACATTATGGCGTGCTTTTACCCTGTTGAACTTCCTCCACCTGGCGCATTTTGCCGGGCGATTGTTTTCCTTGCTCGGTCCCATGCTTAAGCGTCAGCTTTTGGGGCATAATCCAAGATTGTGGGTGCTGGATTTGTATAAGTTGCTGTATTTGTGCTATTTAAAAAAATCGGGGCATGTGGTCGGGACGGGCTCATACAGATAAGGGCGGGAATAGCTGAGGCAATGCCATTTTTTCTTTTTCCCAGTTCCATTCCCTTGCCGCTTCGGCACAATTGCGACAAAGTTGTTGATAGTAAGCAGGGTTTTCAAGTAAATAGCGGATAGTTCCGGCAATTGCTTCTGAGTTGAGTTCGGGCAGCAGGGCAAAACATTCCCACTGTTCATTCAACCGGCTATATTCCGGAAAATCCATGTGTACAGAAGGCACCCTTGCCTGTACATAGTCAAATGCCTTATTTGCCAGAGAGTAGTAATAGCTTTGGCTGTCCCCGTCGAGCAGGTTTATACCTACGAAAGCTTGTGGAGTGGTTTTCGCTAATTCTTCTGGCAAAAGTCTGCCAAGAAAACGGACTCTACCTTCCAGATTTTCCCGCTTGACCTGCCTGCGCAGGACTTCCGACAAATCTCCTTCTCCTGCCAACCACAGCTGAAAGTCCGGAAGTTCGTGCATAGCCGAAATAGCGGTTTCGAGCCCTCGTCCTGTATTTAGGACACCCTGGTATAGCACCACAAGCGGATTCAATTTTTTGACCTGCCCGGGTTCCTGTTCCTTTGCAATCGGAACATTGCGGATGGTAACAAAAGGCCTATGGTATCGCGCTTGCAGGATTTCAGCGAGGGTTTCGCTTACCGTGACTGCGAAATGGGCACCTGGGATGGCCCATCTGGCAAGGATTTCCCAGATTTTTTGGGTAATAGGCCTGCCTTCCAGTTCCGGGGTTTCGGTAAAATACTCATGTGCATCATAGACCAGTGTTGCGCTGGTTAACCATGCGGCAAGGCTGGCTGCAGCCAGGGTATCGAGGTCTGCTGCCCAAATCGCTGTAGGACGCGTACGCAACAGGCGCAGGAGTAGGCGCAGGTTAAATTCCAGATAAAACAGTTTTCCCCTCCGAAAATAGCAAGAAAAGCGATATTGATGAAAGGGTTGAGGCATAAGGGGAGAGGAATCCACCAACTCCCGGCCGTACAAAAGGACAGTATGCCCCATTTCCCCATAAGCCCGGCAAATGCGCTGCATCCGCTGGTCAAAATTGAGATCAGAGGTTGCAGCAAAGGCGATATGGGGCCCTTTTGGGTTCATGGTTTGCGATTCGATTGGGGATTCCAGAAAAGTTGACGTTCTTTTTCCAGGATAATCCCCTCCTCAACAAGGAATTGCAGGGTGTTGATGGCGGCCTCCCGCTCGGAAAAGGGAAAAGCGGCAATGAGTTCTGCCGCTGTGTAGGGTTTCTCCCTGAGGAGCCGGTTAATCCGCTGATACAAATAGGCGGAAGAAGGGCCATTTTCTGCTTGGTTGGCAGAAAGGCAAACATCGCACGCTCCACAAGTTGGTGCTTGTGTTTCTCCGAAATAGAGCAGGAGGGACTGGCTTCTGCACTGCTTATGATTAGCGTATTCCAGGACTTTATCTATGCGCTCCCGCTGTCGGTTTTTTCTGAACTGGTACCGCGCAATATTGATTTCCAGGTTTTCGGTTGTGATACGGTCGCGTAGGAAAATCAACTGTGGCTTGTCCCTTTGAGGAAAGTACTCCAGGATGTTGTCGCGGTGTAAAGTCAAAAGGCCTTGCTGGAGTTGTTCCACCGGAATTTTCAAGAACCCGGCCAATTTCCGCTCCTGCAACTGCACCTGGCCGCTGAAGGCCCCCTGATAGCTGCGGAGGATAATTTTAAGGATTTTGTCCAGTGCCGGGTTTTTGAGCTGGTAATCGTAGAGGGTATCTTTACTCACTAAAATTTGCAGGGATGGTGGGTGAAACACCGCTTCAGACAATTCCAGCCACTCGTCCTGCTCCAGGATTTTCAGACTGTTCAGAACGGTAAGGGCATGGAAACCGTATTTTGCTGAAAAATCTGCTATGTCAAAATCGAAGCTCTGGCCTTTACCGGCACCGGTGGCGAGCTGATAGTAGTTGCCCAGGGCTAAGTACACCTGCCTGATTTCCGGAATACCCGGGAAGGCTTGTTCGAACTGCCGCTCCAACAGCAGTCGGTCGCTCTCCTGGTATAAAAGGACAGCATAAGCTTTTTTGCCATCCCGGCCAGCACGCCCGGCTTCTTGAAAATAGGCTTCCAGACTGTCGGGCAAGTCCAGATGTATGACTACCCGCACATCGGGTTTGTCAATGCCCATGCCAAACGCATTAGTAGCTACCATAACCCGAGTACGACCCTGTATCCAGGATTCCTGGCGTTTGGAGCGGGTTTCATGCGGAAGCCCAGCGTGGTAGAAGTCGGCAGAAATTTGATTTTGTTGTAAAAAAAAGGCCGTTTCCTGGGTTTTTCTGCGGTTGCGGACATATACAACGCTACTTCCCGGAACTTTTTTGAGGATGTGGAGCAGTTGCTGCTCTTTGCCTTCTGCCTCGCGTACAATATAGGCCAGATTTGGCCGTGAAAAGCTTTTCTGTAGGACATTCGGTCGGGGAAAAGCGAGTTTTTCCTGGATGTCCCGTACCACTTCAGGCGTTGCGGTAGCAGTGAGGGCCAACACGGGTACCTGTGGCAACAGCTTCCGGATTTCGGAAATTTCCAGATAGGAAGGGCGGAAGTCATAGCCCCACTGGGAGATGCAATGTGCTTCATCCACTGCAATCAGGTTGACGGACATCTTCCGGATTCTTTCCCGGGCAAGTTCGGTTGTAAGCCTTTCAGGGGAAAGGTAGAGCAGACGGGTATTGCCATATACGCAATTATCTAAAATGCGGTCTATCTCTCGGTACGGCATACCGGAATAGATAGCTTCGGCAGGGATTCCCCGTTGTCGGAGCTGGTACACCTGGTCTTTCATTAAGGCGATAAGGGGCGAAATGACCAGGCAAATCCCCGGTCTGCACAGGGCAGGAACCTGAAAGCAGACAGATTTTCCTCCACCCGTCGGGAGCAAGGCCAGGGTATCCTTACCGTCCAGCACAGACTGTACGATTTCCTCCTGCAGGGGCCTGAATTGGGAGTAGCCCCAATATTTTCTTAATATCTCTACAGGTTGCTCGTTCAAAGGTTGGTTTCCTATTGTCTTTCTAGTTTAGCAAAATGGATGCAAAGCAGAAGTCGCATACTGCCATACCAAAATTTGCTCTGGCGTATTTTCAGTAGCAAGCGAATATAAATAATTTGAAAATGTGGTAAAGGTTCATTTTTTAAGGAGTGAAGGGCGGATCAGCGCTGAGGATGGAAACCGAGGCGGTTTTCCGGTTGATCCACCACATCAAAAATGCATAATACACCAGCACAGCGATTAATATTGCGGAAAGAAACTTATTCGGCTGGGGGTATTGCCATACGATAGTACCTGCTGCAGCAAGCGCAGCAACGGAGACGAAAATGGTGAGCAGGCGGAATTCCAGGGCGCGGGTAGGGTAGGGATATGCCAAGGGAACGAAGTGGAGTATAGCAAAGAGGAAAACCAGGGCCACATTGATTTCCTGCGGAAAGGAAAAAACGAAAAACAGGTAAAAGACTACGATATTCCAGAGGACTGGAAAACCGATAAAGTGCATATTTTCAGAGACCATGCCTTTTTTGCCGTAATACATTGCTGCCGACAGGAGCATCGCAAAAACACAGGGAAGTTGCCATGCAGCAGGTACGAGTCCGGCATGATAGAAATAATAAGCTGGCAACAGGGCGTAGGTAGCAAAATCAATTACCTGGTCAATCGTCTTGCCATCCATTTCCGGTAACACCGACTCTACTTTAAAATAGCGGGCAAAAGTGCCATCAATTCCATCTATAACCTGGCATAAAAACAGCCAGGCAGCAGCAGCATGCCAGGCTTTTTCCTCGATAGCGAGCATTGCCATGAATGCTGCCAGTATACCGCTGGAGGTAAAGAGGTGTACCGTATAGGCGGGAATTTTTTTAAGCATTATCTTTTATTTAATTAGTCGTATAGCTATTCTACTCCCTTTTCACCTGGAGAAGGTCGCAAGGAATGAAGGCGAAGTTCAAAATATTTTCTAATTTAGTTCTATCTCCAATTATTTTCACAAAATTGGAGCCGCAAATAATATAAATGAATACATCGTTCAAAAAAGTTTGGTTGCCTACAGGAGCATTAATACTCCTTATGGGTGCTGTTGGACTGATATTATCCCTATTTTCTGCAGAGGAAATCAACTGGGGGGCATATGGTATTATGACTATTTTTTACGGAGCCATGTTCTGGGTTGGGGCATATGCCGCCACCCGGCGCAGCGCTGTTGATTCCAGTGGAGTAATGCTGGCAGGAAGGGCTTTGCCCCTTTGGGTTGCCGCAGGAACAATGGGAGCCACCTGGGTGGATGGGGGCTACCTGAATGGTACGGCCGAGTATACCTCCACGGCAGGGCTCATTTGGGTACAAGCCCCCTGGGGCTATGCGTTCAGTCTGATACTTGGAGGGCTGTTTTTTGCGAGGCCTATGCGCCGGCACCGGTTTTATACGATGATAGATCCATTGGAACAGCGATTCGGAAAGCGGATGGGGGCAGTTCTTGTCCTACCCGCCCTCTGTGGTGAAATTTTCTGGACAGCGGCAATTCTTACTGCACTGGGGACTACTTTCGCTACGGTTATAGGCCTGGACACTGCTCCGGCTATTATTTTTTCAGCACTTATCGCTATTGCATATACTGCTTTGGGTGGACTTTGGGCAGTTGCACTCACAGATGTTTTTCAGATGGTGTTGCTTTTGGCCGGGCTTTTCCTGGTGGTTCCCTTTGCTTTAGGGCATGTTGGAGGATTAGACCAGGCATTAAGCGACTACTCTGCCGCAATGGGCAAAGGGGCCAGTTTTTTACCAAACAGGGAATTTTTAGGAGCACAATATTGGATATGGTGGGATAATGCCCTGCTGCTCATGCTTGGGGGGATTCCATGGCAGGTATATTTCCAGCGGGTACTGGCATCAAAAGATGAAAATACCGCTGTACGCCTTTCTTTCCTCGCCGCTTTGATTTGTTTTATTGCTGCATTGCCAGCGGTATTGATTGGGATTGTTGGCAATGTCGCTGACTGGGAGGCGGCAGGAACCACTGCTCCGCCTGTAGCTTCGGCAACCTTACCCTGGGTAATCCGCTATCTCACCAATCCTTGGGTAGCAGTTGTCGGTCTGGGAGCAGTAGCAGCCGCAGTGATGTCATCGGTAGATTCTTCTATACTTTCGGCTTCTTCTATGGCTGGTTGGAACGTTTTCAGGCCCCTGTTTCGTCCTCAGATCTCCAGTGCGGGGCTATCGCGGATGATTGGTAGGATGGTTTGGATAATCGGCATAGCGGCAACCCTGCTCGCATTAAAGATTAACAGCGTATATCAATTGTGGTTTTTGTGCAGCGACTTTGTGTATTGTTTGCTTTTCCCAGCGCTGGTTTGTGCCCTTTTTGACCCCAAAGCCAATTTCCCCGGTGCCCTGGCTGGATTCCTGACGGCTTTTGTCCTGCGATTCGGAGGCGGAGAACCAACTTTAGGGATTCCCCCCTTGCTCCCATATCCTACAGATCAGGAAGGCATTATTATTTTTCCTTTCCGTACGCTGGCTATGCTCAGCGGCCTTCTGGCCATTATCCTTGTTTCCCGCCTCACCCGAAAAAGTTATCCCCCCAAAGCCCTTTCGGTTATTCCAGAATAAAACCAGACCCAAACTTCAACTACACAAAATCAAAGAGACTGTCTCTCCAGGTAAACCTGCTCAACCTCAACCTTAACCTCAACCTCAACCTCAACCTCACCTATCGAGACAGCCTCCTTATAAAATTGGACTAGCTTGATTTGTTTGTTTGTAGATCAAAAGATATATAGTCGGCAGCACTCTTTGGTAGGATCCGCCGGGGCAATACCTGTTAAGGGATCCCCGGCGGACGCACAATGCCATCTACTGAATAAAAGACCAAGACCATTTACGTCAAAGCTATCTATAAAATATTAGTTCTGGACGGGATTTCGCCAAGTTACCTGGTAAAGCATACTTAGGACACTAAAAAGGAGATGACCGGCAAAAGGCAGGTAATTAAGGGTATTCGGGGGTTTTTGGGGGTTGTTCATCGTCGGTAATAGGTAAATTCCGGCTGAATGAGTATATTTAGGCGCATATTGAACTGTTATGGAACATTTGCTCAACAACCTGACTGCTCCGCGCAACCGCATCTCCACCCATTTGATTTTTTGGGCGGTCTATTTGCTCTTCTTTTCCTTGCTCTACGGAAATATCCGTGGAGATTACTGGTTTGGTTCGACCAGAACGCTGATTAACCTGCCAACTACAATGTTGGCTACGTATTTTACCTTGTACTTTCTTATTCCACATCTGCTCGACAAGAAGCACTACACTGGGTTTATAATTTTTTTCGTGACCAGTGCTGTGGCTTTTGGTTATCTGGATCGCCTGCTGGTGCACCTGTTTTGGGTGCCTTCGTATATGCCACAATATCCTTATGACAAATATCCGCTCATTAACCTGAGCAAAGCGCTTCAACATACTACCAACGTATATTCTATTGTGTTTGTAGCTACGGTAATCAAGCTGGTAAAACGCAACTATGAAAATGAGCGGTTGGCCCAGGAAATGAAACAGGAAAAGCTCGATGCGGAGCTAAAGTTTTTGAAAGCCCAGATCCACCCACATTTTTTGTTCAACACCCTAAATTCTTTGTATTCCCTGACGTTGCACCACTCCCCGCAATCCTCCGAAGTAGTCCTGAGGCTTTCTAACCTACTGGATTACATGCTCTATGAATGTAATGTGCCCCTGATTGCCCTTAGAAAGGAGATGATGCAAATACAGGATATGATTGAACTGGAAAAATTGCGCTACGGAGACCGTTTGGAGGTAACGTTCACCCAAAACGGCGATATGGCCGATGCTTTCCTGCCACCGCTGCTAATGCTACCTTTTGTAGAAAATGCCTTTAAGCACGGAGCAAGTACTGGAATAGATGATGCTTTTATCCATATCCATATCGAAATTGCGAGGCAAAAGCTCACCCTGCGGGTAGAGAACAGCAAATCGAACGATCAATCAAATGATGAAGGCTCGTACAAAAAAGGGATTGGCCTCAAAAATGTACGCAGAAGGTTGGACTTGCTGTATGGCGATGCATATGAGCTCCAGGTTTTTGTAGAGGAGGAAACCTTCATGATCGTATTGCGGATTCCGCTGGAGTATGCAAAAGAGCAGGGCGCGCGCGAGAAGCAAAAAGCCGAAATCTTTGCAGAGAATTGAAATGTAGCATATCATGAAAATCCGTTGTCTGCTGGTAGATGATGAGCCATTGGCATTGGACGTTCTGGAATCCTATATCGCACGGATAGAAGGACTTGAGCTGGCGGGGCGTTGTGAAAATGCCCTGCAGGCATTTGATGTGGTGCAGTCCCAGTCCGTGGACCTTATTTTTCTGGATATTCAAATGCCCAGGTTGAACGGAATCGAGTTTCTCAAAACCCTCCAGGCCCCGCCTAAGGTGATTTTCACTACCGCTTATCGGGATTATGCTATCGAGGCTTTTGAGCTGGATGTAGTAGATTACCTGCTCAAACCAATCCCCTTCCACCGGTTTTTGAAGGCGGTCAGCAAAGTATTTACCCTGATTCAAAATAAAAGCCCCCAGCCCTTACCAATTGCTCCGGCGGTTTCAGCGGAGGAATCGCAACCCCTCCAGGGGCAGGAAAATATTATTGTGCGGGCAGATAAAAAGATGATTAAAATCGCCCTGGACGATATTCAATATATCGAAAGCCTGAAGGATTATGTCATTATCTATTTGCCTAATCGGCGTATTGTGACCAAGCAAAAAATCAGTTACCTGGAACAAAAACTTCCGGATGGGGCTTTTTTGCGCATACACCGGTCTTTTCTGATTGCCATCAACAAAATTCAGGCATTTTCGCCTAACCATGTGGAAATCAATAACCAGGAGCTGCCCATTGGAAGGAGCCACAAAAGCGAGGTGGCCAAGGTGCTGGGCATAAGTTATTGACCTGTTCCACTGCTTGCATACCCCTCCAGGATTCTATTTTTGAGTCCCGCTTTCTCCTCTTTTCCTAAAAAGGCTGCTTCGAGGGCATTGAGGTTACATCTAAGGAAATGGGTATTGTCCCAACCAAAAGTTTCGTGTAGCTTCTGGTACTCTTCATTCAGGGAAACAAAAGAAATGGCTCGTCCATCGGTATTTATCCCAACCGATATGCCTGCTTCATAAAGCTGATGTATCGGATGCTGGGCAAGGGTAGGAAATACCCGGGTGGAAATATTACTCGTTGGGCATACTTCCAGGTGGATATTTTTCTCGCGAAGTACGTCAAGAAGACGGGGATCTTCGATGCTCCTGACCCCATGGCCAATCCGGGAGGGCTTCAAATGTTGGAGCGTCTCCCAAACGCTTTCCGAACCTCGTGCCTCTCCGGCATGAGCTGTACAGGGTATGCCGTGTTTTCGGGCAAAATCAAAAGCGGGAATATGGGCATCAAGTGGGTAAGCTGCTTCATCAGCGGCAAGGTCGAAACCTACAACAAGCCCTCCAAAGCTTTCCAGGGTGAGGCGGGCTGTTTCCATACTTTGTTGCGGGGAATAATGGCGCAGGGTACACAAGATTAAACGCGCGGTTATCCCAGTTTTTTCCTGCCCTTCCCGTACAGCGGATTCAACAATTGCAACAACTTCTCTGCCGCTAAGTCCTTTTTGGATATGCTCAAAGGGAGCAAAACGGATTTCCGCATAGAGGATATGGTCCGCTTTGAGTTGATCAAATAGATCTAAGGTAGCCATACGGATCTGACTGGCTTCCTGCATGAGGTTGATACCCTCCAGAGCCCGTTCGAGATAGTCGGGTAGCCCGGTCGCATCTTTAGGGGCAACAAAACGCCGGAGGTATTCCTCCATGCCGATGGGGCCACCTAATGCC
>CAZGOT010000031.1:0-1178 GCA_964527495.1 uncultured Haliscomenobacter sp. | reverse complement strand
CTCAATTTTAGGCAATTTTTTCAATTGGTTAATCATGTTAACTATTTTTACGGGCTTTTTGGGGAAACCAGCAAAGTGGAAGGTAACTTTTTTCTGCTGGATTCCTCCCTACATGTCGGGCATTTTTTGGATTCCAGGACTAAAATAGCAAATCCCCCGGACACACTTAAGCACATTTTTATCCAGGTAAAAGCTTTTTTGGGGAATATTGCGGTTAAAATTTGCAAAGCCGTATTTCTTTTCCTATTATCGCTTCTTTATGGCCTGTTTGTTGCCATACACCACTATTACTAACCTACAATTCCCTTGGATGAGCCTGAATGACAAGCATCCCTCTACCCTGGACAGATCTATTGGCCTTAATCTGGCCATAATCCTGATGATCAGTTCGATTATTGGCTCCGGCGTTTTTAAAAAGGTAGCTCCTATGACGGCTGAACTGCAATCTCCCATGTGGGTTCTGCTTGCCTGGGTAGTTGCAGGGATTGTCTCTCTTGCCGGTGCCTTGTCGGTGGCAGAGTTATCGGGGCAGATTGCAGATTCCGGAGGGGCGTACGTGTTTTTGCGCGAAATATACGGACGGGCTGTAGCCTTCTTTTTCGGATGGGGGAATTTCGCGGTAATCCGCACGGCATCCATTTCTTCCATTGCCTATGTTTTTGCTGAATCCGTCAATGCCCTTATAACAATTCCTGAAGGACCGTCTGGGTTAGCTGAGTTGTCTATCGGGGGAATTATTTTTCCTTTTCACAACCTGGGCGTCAAGGGTCTGGCCATGGGACTGGTCCTCTTTCTTACGATTATCAATTACCGCGGGTTAAAATATGGAAGTGCCGTTAGCCGTTGGGCTACTGGCACCGTGGTGGCAAGTTTGATTGTCATTTTCTTTCTGGGGATTTTTGGCGGAGCGGGAAAATGGGAAAACTTCACTGCGAATGCGGCGGGATTTTCTGCGGTAAAAGCGGACAATTTCCAGTTTGTAGCAGTCTTTTTTTCTGCTATGCTTGCCGCTTTCTGGGCTTATGAAGGCTGGATTACGCTGAGCTTTGTGGGAGGGGAGATCCGCAATCCACACCGCAACCTTCCGCTGGCGATCTTTTTTGGCATGCTTGGCGTCATAGCCATTTACGTACTGGTGAGTTTTTCCTACCTCTACGTTTTGCCAGCGGAGGAAATGA
>CAZGOT010000030.1:0-18816 GCA_964527495.1 uncultured Haliscomenobacter sp. | reverse complement strand
ACACTGTTTTCATTGATTTTGCGAAGCAAAATCAATGAAAACAGTGTTCGTTCAATTTTTTTTTTCCGCCGCCGCAGGCAGCGGAATACTTTTTACACAACCCCATGACGGCCTCCGGCCTTTTTTACAATCCCATAATTTTTCCTAAAACGCCGGTTTTGTTGGTTTTGCGAAGCAAAATCAACAAAACCGGCGTTAAAAAAATTTATTCTGCCGCCGCAGGCGGCGGAATACTTTATCCACAACCTCAAAAAAAGGCCATGCCGTATTTAATACCGGTAGTGGTCGGATTTGAACGGCCCTTCCGGAGTCACTCCGATATAATCCGCTTGTTTTGCCGATAGCGTTTCCAGTTCGACACCTATTTTCGCGAGGTGGAGGCGCGCTACCTCCTCATCGAGGTGCTTAGGCAGGGTAAAGACTGCATTGCTGTATTTTTCAGCATGCTGCCAAAGCTCGATCTGGGCAAGGACCTGGTTGGTAAAGGAATTGGACATAACAAAGGAAGGATGGCCTGTAGCACAACCCAGGTTAACGAGACGTCCTTCAGCGAGGAGCAGGATATCTTTGCCCTCAATGGTGTACTTGTCTACCTGCGGTTTGATGTTGATACGGGATTGACCGTGGTTGGCCTTTAGCCAGGCAACATCAATTTCATTGTCGAAATGGCCAATATTGCAAACGACCGTTTTGTCCTTCATAATCCGGAAATGTTCTCCGGTGACGATTTCACAGTTGCCTGTAGCAGTTACGATAATATCGGCACGAGGGATTGCCTTGACCATGGTGGTCACTTCGTAGCCGTCCATAGCTGCCTGGAGGGCACAAATCGGGTCAATTTCCGTGACGATAACCCGGCATCCTGCTCCACGGAGGGAAGCGGCAGAGCCTTTTCCTACATCACCATAACCAGCTACCACAGCTACCTTTCCGGCAAGCATGAGGTCGGTAGCTCTGCGGATGGCATCTACAAGAGATTCTTTACATCCGTATTTGTTGTCAAACTTGGATTTGGTCACCGAATCGTTCACGTTAATGGCCGGAACGGGCAGGGTGCCGTTTTTCATGCGCTCGTACAGGCGGTGCACACCGGTGGTAGTCTCCTCGCTGATACCGCGGATATGCCCAATGAGTTCTGGCCGCTGGTCCAGGATGACATTGGTGAGGTCGCCGCCGTCATCGAGGATCATGTTGAGGGGCTGTTCGTCTTCAAATGCATACAAAGTCTGTTCTACGCACCACCAGTATTCCTCTTCTGTCATACCTTTCCATGCGAATACCGGCACGCCACGTGCGGCAATAGCCGCAGCCGCATGGTCCTGGGTAGAGAAGATGTTGCAGGAAGACCAGCTTACTTCAGCACCGAGCTCCAGCAGCGTTTCAATCAGGACGGCAGTTTGGATAGTCATGTGCAGGCACCCCGCGATTCGTGCGCCTTTCAGAGGCTTAGAGGAGCCATATTTTTCCCGTAGAGCCATAAGACCTGGCATTTCTGCTTCGGCAAGCTCGATTTCTTTCCGGCCCCATTCGGCCAGGGCAATGTCTTTTACCTTATACGGAAGTGTCGTTTTTAATGTATCCATGATATATAATAGTTATTAAGAAATTTAAGGCAGGGTCAGACACATAGCGCCTGGAAATTTTTCGCAAATATAGCCTTATTTTAGATATTCTGGTTTTCCCTGGACGGCGTATGAAATAAAAACTTGATTTTCGGGGTTATATCGCAAAATTCATTCCTGCATTTGCTGTATCGGGCTGCTTTTCGTACCTCTGTGGAATTCCCCTTCAAGCACTAAAAAGAAGTGTATCTTTGCAGCGTTATGAGAACAAGGAGGTTAATCTTCATAGGTTTTGTTTCGCTTTCATGCTTGGTCCCTGCAATTGGGCAACAAGCCGGGCGATCTTTGCAGGGGATAGTGGTTTTGCAGGAATGGATGCAGAAAGGGGCTTATGATCAGGTTGCTCGCGCGGCAGAAGCGGCAATAAGCAATGTGGATAATCAGGATTCCCTGGCGGCCTTCCTGCTATTGGCTGGTCAGGCTTTGCTGGAGCTAGATAGTCTGGAAAGGGCTAAGACGCGGTTTATGGAGCTATCCACACGCTTGAAAAGCCAGCCATTCCCAGATCCTGGCCAACGTGCTGGTGCACTCTCCGGTATGGGCGAATTTTATCTCCGGACCGGCAGTTTTTCCGCCGCACTGGAATATTTCCGGCAATCTGTGCGGGTTCGGGAGGAGGCCTTTGGGAAATTATCGGAGGAAACAGCGGCCGGGTACAACGGCCTCGGATATGCTTACTTGCTGGCGGGCGATAAGGAGTCGGCATTAAAATTCCTTACCCTGTCACTCGACATCCGCCAGGCTTTGCTTCCTGAAGACCATCCAGATCTCGCAGGGAGCTTTTTCAACCTGGGGGCTTGCATGCTGGAACGGGAAAAATTTGAAGAAGCAGTATGGTACTATACAAAGGCACTCGAACTACGTTCTGGCCTCCTGGGCGAGGCGCATATCAAAACTGCACAGGCACACCAGTCCCTGGCCTTGGCCTATTTTACAGTTGGAGATTGTCGCCAGGCGCTAAAGGGCTTGCAGTCTGCCCTGGAAATCTGGGTGCAGCAGCTTGGACCACGACATCCCTCCCTCGCAGTTGTGTACGAACAGATAGGCGATGTTTTACTCGAGCAATATGCTTCCAGGGAAGCCGAACGGAATTTTGGGAAAGCTGCAGATTTCTATCCGGAGCGTACGCATGCCCGCGCGCTGCTCGGAGTCAAAATTGGCCGGTGTATGCAGGCCAGGGGAGAGGACCGCGCAGCACTCGGCTACTATCTCCCTGCTCTGGAGATCCTGGAAAAGACAAAAAATACTCCAGCTGCATTGCTCGCGCCTCTTCAAAGAGATATTGGCGATGCCTACCTGAAGCTGGGGGCCGCTTTGGAAGCACTGCCCTTTCTGCAACGGGCGGCGGTAGGGTTCCAGCGCCTGTCACCTGGCATGCCTAAAGAACTTTTGCGCTGCCTGAATATGTCGGCGGCCTGCCAACTTCGGCTGAACCGACCTGAATCCGCACTCCTGTTAGCTAAACAGGCGGAGGTTTTACTGGAAACTACGGGGGCCTTTACCGTCATGGGCAAGGCTCAGGTACTCAAAATCAAGGCCCAGGCAGATTTTGCCCTGGGCCGCTATGATGCAGCCCTCAATTTGACCCGTAATGCGCTCGGACTGCTGTGGCCAGACCGCAATGTAAATAAAGTCAACCGCGTAATCGCTCCTGAAATTGTGGCGCTGCTGATTCTGGAAGCCAGGTTGATGCCCCGCACAGGAAGCCGTTATGCGGATTCGGCTGGTTTACTCGAAACGGCACTGCAGCTTTACCGACGCTTGAATCTTGGTTTTTCGGAGGAAGCACGTTGGGAATGGGCTTCGGTAACCCATGCGCTTTATGGAGAGGCAGTGGAGGCCAATTTTCAGGCATGGAAATTTTCCGGGACAGCATCTTTCCTTACAAGGGCCTTGGAGTTAAGCGAAGAACACAAACAGGTGCAGCTCGAAGAGTCGGTGCGCCTTGCACGTGCAACGCGATTCCGGGGTATCTCCACGCGTTTGCTCGACGAACTCCAATCCCTTGAAACGCGATTGTTCCAGTTGGAAAAACAACGTTGGTCGGCAGCCCTGCAGGAGCGAGGAATCCTGGAAAGCCGTCTGGCACAGGAAATTGCTTCTCTCCGCGGAAAACTGGACGAAGTCCGTAAAGATCTCTCCACTAATTCACCGGACTATACCAGGCTTTTTGAGAGTAGGTATAAAATTTCGATAGACGAAATCCGATCGCTGCTTGCCTCCGACCAGGCACTCCTGGAATTTTTTGTGGCTGAAACCCACGTCTTCTTGTTTGTGGTGTCCAGGGATACGTTTTATGGGTTTAGGATGGCGAAAAGTCCCGCGCTCGAGGCCTCTGTTATGGACTTTTTGTTGATGAACAGCAGCTATACGACATTTAAAACCCGGTATCCGGAAAGTTTTGCCAAGGATTGGGCCCGCCTCGCCCACCGCCTCTATCAGCAGTTGCTGGGACCTGCTGTTGAACAAATATCCCTTCCGGATCGCCTGATGATTGTTCCGGACGGTATCCTGCTGCATCTGCCTTTCGAAGCACTGCTTTCAAAATTACCCGATAACCCGGATAATTTCAAAGACCATGCTTATCTGCTTCGTTCTTATAGTATGTCCTATACTTTTTCCCTCCATGTTTTGCGGGAGACGAGGACAATAGCTTCCAGGGGTAGATTTTGGGGGAAATACCTGCTTTCTATGGCTCCTGTTTTCAGTGGTACTGCTGCGGGGGGACTTCCGGAGATGCCATATAATATTGCGGAATCGGCCGGACTTACCAAGTTGTTTGGGGGTAGGTCCCTCACTGGCCGTGAAGCCACTCTTAGCAATTTCCTAAACCTTGCTCCTCAGTTCCGCGTCCTGCATCTGCCTACTCATGGAAAGGCGGCAACCAATGGGGAAGAATATTCCTACCTTGCTTTCGCAGGCAGGGGAGAAAAGAAGGCAAACGAAATGCTGTATGCCGGGGATCTGTTCAACTTGCGCCTGCGGGCAGATCTGGTAGTGCTCAGTGGGTATGCAGCACCAGTTGGAGATTACAGAAAAGGAGAGGGGGTCCTGGGATTTGGATACGGCTTGGTATTTGCCGGATCTAAAAGTATCATTGGCGCACTTTGGAGTCCAAATCATGCACGGTCACCAGTATTGATGACCCGGTGTTTTTTCTATTTGCGCAAAGGTTTGCCAAAAGATATTGCCTTGCAGCGCGCTAAAAAGGACTATCTGGAACAAAACCCTGGTACTGTCGGCCATCCTTTTTATTGGGCAGGCCTGTTAATGAACGGCGACCCGGCTTCCTTACCTGATCCCCGCCTGAAGTGGTTGCTCTCCTGGCTGATTGCACTCCTCGGCTTAGGCCTCACACTGTTTTTATATGTCAGATGGGTTCGGCCTAAAAAGTAAAGATTGAAAAAAAGACCTGCACATGCGCTTAAGGAAGGATTTTTTTCTCTTCCATGAATTCCAGTATCAGGGATTGTACGAAGCGTTGTGCTGCTGCAGGGTTGGTGGCCAGAGGGATATTGTACACATCACAAAGGCGCATAAGCATATTGACATCTACTTCATGCGGGTGCTTGCCCAAAGGGTCACGGAAAAAAATGACGAGGTCTATTTTACCTTCTACCAGCCTGCTGGCAATCTGGGCATCACCGCCTAGTGGCCCACTCTGCATTTTTTCAACTTCCAGACCAGCTTTTTCGAGATAGGAGCCTGTGGTCCCCGTAGCAATCAGGTTAATGTTCTGCTCCTTGAAAAAGTCAATATGGTCCCGCACAAAGCCGACCATTTCTACTTTTTTGCCGTCATGGGCGATTATGGCAATTGTCATAGTATATTTCTATTTAGTCCTGTATGTCTTTGGATTTGTTCAAAAGGTGGAGACTATGTCCCCTATATACACAAAGCCTTTTTATCTTTTCTTAAAAGGTATCGGTACAAAACGTGCCACCCTTTTCATATAATCCCGGTATTCTGGATACTTTCCGGCAGAAATTTTTTCGGAGAAATCACTACTGCCCAGGAAGAGCAGGCAAAGGAGCAGGGCACCCGTACAGGACCAGTTGAACCATCGCCCTGTGGCTGCTACGCTAAAAAAATAAAAAGCGATCCAAATGCCCTGTTCCGCTGCATAGTTTGGATGCCTTGTCCAGGCCCACAGCCCAGAATCACAAAAACCTTTGGCATATTGCGGATCAAGGGGAAGCCCACTGCCCAGGCGGCGGTATTTTTCTGTTTGAAAACGCCACTGCTGCTCATCGGCGATGGTCTCTACAACAAGGAAAGAGAGCATTGTGCCTGCTGCGAGATAGTCTATCAAGTTTAGTGGCATACTGGAACCCTGCCAGGCTACGATAGCAGGCAAAGTGAAAAGGAGAATTAAGGCGTTTTGGTAGCCACAAATAAAAAATAAATGGAAAAGCGTCCATTTTACGTTGCCTTTCAGCATGGGGTCCTTCCGCAAAACACTCCAGCGATAATCTTCCTCTCCCTTCCAGGGAATCCAGTGGTACCCACCTTTGCGCCAGAAATTGAAGGTTAGGCGGGCTGCCCAGGCCAAAACCAAAACGAACATCAGTGCAAGCCTTGGCTCCCAGTTGCTCTGCCAGGCGACATACCCAACATAAAAAGCAGGCAGTATGCTCCATAATTTGTCCACCTGGCTATTGTTTCCTGTGGCTTCCCCTGCGACAAAACAAATCAACGCTACTAGTCCGGCAGCAGCGAAAAGGGTGCTGAGCGCCCCCCACTGGGCTTCTCCAGGTGGCTGGTCGTATTTCAAGGCGACAAAAGGAAGAAGGATGAGCGCAACGAGGAGCACAGTGAGGGTACGGGCCATAATTTAATGTTTTGCGATATTCGATGTTGATTGTGTGCCGAAAATAGCCTATTTATTTTGTTTTTAAGAAATTTAATACATTTGGATCTTGTCTCCCAAGTCTGGAGTTGGTAAAAATGTTGATTTTATTCAAATAGAAGGATATCAAAAATGGCTTCAACTAATATATACGATGCCTTGATGCAGGAAGTCCGGCGCCGCCTCTTTGATGAATCATGGCCCCGCCTGAAGTATTGCCTGGATTTACTGGAAGAAGAAGAAGTCTGGCTGCGGCCCAACGAGCATTCCAACAGCGTGGGCAATCTTGTGCTCCATCTCTGTGGAAATGCCCGGCAGTGGATAGTCTCCGGCATAGGGGGCAGCCCCGACAATAGGCGCCGCAGTGAGGAATTTGAGGAAAGGGGGCCCTTGCCCAAAAACTACCTGCATGCCCTCCTGGACGGGCTTAAGCCAGATATTGAGCAGGTACTGGAGGATATCGGGGAGGAAGACCTACTTAAAACATATGCCATACAAGGCTTTCGCGAAAATGGCGTTAGCGTCCTCTTACATGTGGTAGAACATTTCTCCTACCATGTCGGACAGGTGAGCTACTTTGTGAAAGCCAGGAAAAACCTGGATCTGGGATACTACGCCGGACTGGATCTGGAGCAAAAATATTGACCGAATCCTACTTTTAGCGTAATACCCCGCCTTTACATCGCGTGGAGCATCAAAATAGACCTTTTTTTTCTCGGTATAAATCCCCGATACGCGCCAAAATGTGCGCACAGATCAGGGATTCATTCGAATTTCAACGGATTTTAAAAAGGCAGGTGCTTCTTCGACCGGAGCCATCATGGAAAGGGCAGCCCTTCGAATGCGAAACAATTTTTTCTGGTTGATCCGGTACAGTGTTGTGTAATAAGATTCCCGGTGTTCAAGAATGCCAGCACTTACCATGTTCCGGAGGTCGGGCTCGAGATCTTCCTGACCGGAATGGACCAGCAAATCTACATAAGCAGCTTCCCTGTGTTCGTGGAGATACTCCAGAATAGCACGTGTTCCAGGTCGTATGAGAACATCCAGCAAGCCAATGGCCCTGCCGAGTATTTCATCATCGAACTGGAGTAATTTTTGTTTCATTTTTTCAGTGTTCATAGTAATACGGGTATCAAACTCTTCCATTTGCTCAATTTTTTGGGACCTTAACAAGGAAAACGATTGCATAGTATAAATATAGTAGGGTTTAGGTACAGGGATGATAGTTAATATGGAGTAGGACTGGGAACTAACATTTTCCAGCGCATGGAGATAACCAAAGCAATCCTTTCCTGTTTTGCCGCGAAAATAAATAACTTTCGGAAAACGGGAAATGTATGTTCTCAAAGCAATAATGCCTAATGGGAAAGCATGTGGATTTGGAGAGGAATAGTCTAACGGAAAAGCGTGTGTGTAAAAATCCGTAAAGTGATAACAGGGGGATGTTATCAAAGTGCTAAATTAATACCGTTTTTTCAATTTATGTTACTTTTGGGGAAAAATATTCTCTGCCCCTTTACATTACATCTTTTAACGATAAAAAATAGACATGCCGCCAAAAATAAGCGTTCCGACACTTTTACTGGATCGGGGGAAATGCCAGGACAATATTAAAAAAATGGTCGAAAAGGCCAGGAAACTGGACCTTTTGTTCAGGCCGCACTTCAAAACGCATCAATCCAGTGGCATCGGGCGTTGGTTCCGCGAGGCAGGGGTTAATAAAATTACAGTTTCCTCCCTGCGACAGGCAGAATATTTTGCTAATGACCATTGGCTGGACATTACGGTTGCTTTTCCCGTAAACCAGCTCGAAATCGGACTCATTAACCGGCTTGCTGCTTATGTTCAGCTCAATCTGCTGGTAGAAAGCCAGGAAACTATCCAGTTTCTGGAAAGGCATTTGCGACACCGCGTCCGTTTGTTGGTCAAAGTAGATGTTGGAACGCACCGGACCGGGGTTGATGTACAAGATCACGAAAAAATAGGTCGGCTGGTCGGGCGCATCGCCGATGGCCGCTTCGGCACTTTTGCGGGATTTCTCGCACATGCCGGTCATACCTATCGGGCAAAAGGGATTGCCGGGGTAAGTGCTGTACAAGACGGCTATTTGCCCCAGCTGGTCGAACTAAAGGAAAAATTTTGCACTCCGTTTCCCGATGCCCTCCTTTCCATAGGGGATACGCCTGCCTGTAGCTTGCTGGATGCCTTTCCTGGTGCAGACGAAATCCGCCCGGGCAACTTCGTCTTTTATGATGCCATGCAGGCAAGTATAGGCTCCTGTAGGCCCGGTAATATAGCCGTTGCCATGGCCTGTCCTGTAGTAGCGGTGCATCCGGAACGGGAGGAGATTGTGGTTTATGGTGGGGGGGTGCATTTTTCTAAAGACCGCATCCTGCGACCTGATGGCTCGGAAGATTATGGCTGGATGGTGGAGTGGACAGATACGGGATGGCAGATACCAGAAGGCCCTGCCCCCTACCTCCGTGCCCTTTCCCAGGAACATGGCATCGTAAAGGCTCCAAGGCCGTGGATAGATACTGTCAAGCCGGGCGATGTACTGGGTTTCGTTCCTGTCCATTCCTGCATGACAGCAGATCTGATGAAGTCCTACCGGACCTTGGACGGGGAACACCTGGAAATGATGCGATACGTTTAAGATTTTATGTCAGGGGCAGAAACAGGTGCGTTTCTTGTCCATTTCTGCCCTTTTGAAGCAGCATTTTCTGGTCAAAGGTTATCTGAATCTGTTGCCTTAAGGAAGGGTTCTGGAATGCCCAGCAGGGGAAAAGCAAGAGACTTGGCCAGGTGTTTGCCAAAATTTTGGCGGATTAGCTCCGTAAAAAATCCCGTTTGCCTGACAGGTATGGCGAGGATGTCGGCATCTTCTGCTTCCAGGAAATGCACCAGGTCTGTTTCTTCTTCCCAGGATGCACAATAGGCAAACTGTTGGTTGACGGAAATATCCGCTTGGGCGTGTTGAAAGGTTGTGAAAGCCTCTATCCCCACGTCTGGTTGGTTAGTCCAAATCAGCGTAGCCCCGAGGTCGGCAGCAAACTGGCGTATCCAGGACTGTGCCCTGGCTTCAAGCGGCCCGTTGCCCAGAGCATAGGCAATCTTTTGGATTTCCGGGCCAAGTTCTGCCGTTTCGGGAATGACTAGCACCGGGCAGGGGGCATTTTCCAGGACTTCCGAAGCGATAGATCCTTTGAACAGTTCTTGTATGCCACTGGCACCTGAAGTGCCCATTACAATCAAATCGCCATTTTCTTTTTTAGCAGATTGCACCAGACTCTGCACAATATCTTTTCCAGGGCTGATGGCATGGCGTATTCCGACATGCTCCAGTCCCATCCCTTCGGCAATAGCATGGAGCAGCGGTAGCTTGTCCCTAAACGTTTCAAACTCCTCCAAATGAATGGATTCCAGGATTTCTTTGATGGTTTGTGTCAGGTATCCATGCGATACGTACGGCTGTACATAACTGTGTACAGTAGTCACTTCCGCGTTGAAATAGGCTGCAAGCCGAAGGGCAGCAGGAAAGGCATGGTTGGCGGAAGGAGAAAAATCAGTGGGGAAAAGGATTTGTCTGATCATGGTAAATAGGTTTTGCTGCTTGCGAAGAACGGGTTTTTCCGTCAAATTCCAGTTGATTCAGGAAATTTCAGTAAAAAATTTTTGCAGCATGGAAATGATTTCTCCCGCACTGGGCAGTTCGCCTTCGCTAACTACTTTCCCTTCAAAAACAAGTGCCGGGATGGCTTTTATCCCAGATTCCAGGATTTGGTCCAGATTGGTCACAAGAACGATGTTTGCCGGAATCTCCAGCTTGCGTGCGGCAGCCCATACCGTAACCATCAACGCTCTGTCTTTAGGGGTGCCTACGCCAAATACTTTAATATCTTTTTTTTTCTCCTGCATACCAACGGATTTTCCGCTTTAACTCTTGCAAGATCAAAGTTTTCCGAAATATAATAGGTGATATAGGTCAGTTGCGAAGATGATTTATATCAGATGTGGAAAAAGGCTACGAAAAGCACCTTTTTAAACAACACTGGATTCCCACAGCTAAAGAAAGTCCAGAACCATTTCCTTCCGGAGCTGGTGTAGCCCTTACAGGGAAAGTTCTGATAATAATCATTGCTTTGGGTGATTTTTATCACCGAAATCTCGTAGAAGAAGTCCTTTCTTTGTAATAGAAACGGTGCCAAGTGTACCTTTCTGCTAACCATGGTCAATTGGGTGTTCAATCAAGTGTAAGCCGGTACTTTCCTTTCTTTTGGGGTAATCAATTCCCCAAAAACCGGCAGAACTGTCGCTCCCGCAAACGGAGCGACAGCTTTTTTTATGGGAATGACTATCTTTGCCAGCAGAAACTATTCTGTAACCTATTTCATAACAAATGCACCAATCTATGCGTGTTCCGAGAACTGTGTTTCTTCTGGTCTGGACGTTAGTCTCTGCTCTTGCTTTCTCGTCCTGTTCAAGCAGTGCAGGGCTGTCCGTTGCGGATAACTTTGACCAGGCACTCCGAAATGAAAATACCGCTACCAGCTTCGAGCGGCTTGTAGATGGCGGCGGCGGTTTTGCTGCTTTGCTTGGAGAAGAAAAATATACCCTTTTGGTACCCGTGGATGCGGCCTTTTCGCTACTGGGCATGGAAGAGCTGATGACCTTGATGAGTCCAACCAATAAGAGTGCAGGTACGGATATCGTTAAGGCCCATATCGCTATTGGTGCCTTCCCTCCTGAAAAACTGACGACAATGAGCAGCCTTTCCCTGCTCAATGGAAAATCAGTCGCGGGTTCCGCATCCCCGGCGCTCCAAATCGGCGGCGCTACCGTAATCAAAACATGGAAGACGAAGCAGGGCTACGTCTATTTCATCAACCGTATCCTCTAGCAAGTTCAATATAATTTTTAGCGGCGCAAGCCGACAAAGATTATTGGGGTTGGGTAAAAAGTATTCCGCCGCCTTCGGCGGCGAAAAAAAGTTTGAGCAAACACCGGGGTTGTGTAAAAAGGCCGGAGGCTTTCATTTGGCAGCTTACGCCGCCAAATGTTATTTTGAATGAACGACGTTTTCACTCATTTTGCAAAGCAAAATGAGTGAAAACGTCGTTCATTCAAAATTTTATTTCGCTGCAAAAGGCGGCGAAATACTTTTTACGCAACCTTAGTCTTTGCTCAAAATATTATTTGGCGGCGCAAGGCGCCAAATGACGGCCTCCGGCCTTCAAAACCAGCGTTTTAAAAAACTTTGTTCAAGCCCCACGCGGGGATTAATTCCCCCAAGACTTATCTTTCCCCCTCATCCGTAAGTTCATAGCCTTGGCGGATCCCTTTTTCTATCGCCGGTACCCCATCCCGCATCCACTTTGGCATAGGCCTACCTTGCAGATAGTAGTCGAAAAACTGTTCCATACGGAGTTGGAAATCTTTCCGGTTTTGCAATTTTACCGGCCAGTGTGGCTCACCGTTGTAATTGAGCAGCCAGGAGGGCTTGTTCATTCTCCGCATAGCCATATAGAATTCAATACCCTGGTACCAGGGCACCGCTCCATCGGCATCGTTGTGCATGATTAGGACAGGGGTATTGATTTTATCTGCAAAAAAGATGGGAGAATTTTCGAGGTAGCGGAGCGGCTTGTCCCATAGCGAGGCTCCAATCCGGCTTTGCTGCTTTTCATACTGGAACATTCTGCTGACACCGCTTTCCCAACGTATTCCACCATAAGCGGAAACCATATTGACGACAGGAGCACCAGATTCGGCACATTTGAACATATCTGTCCGCGTAAGGAGGTAGGCAATCTGGTATCCTCCCCAGCTATGGCCCTGGATTCCGATTCGGTCTTTATCCACAAACCCCTGGTCAATCAGGGAAGCTGTTCCAGATACAACAGCATTATGGGCGCTTTCGCCAGGATACCCTTCGCGGTAGGGTATATCCGGGTTAAAGACAAGGTATCCCCTGCTGGCATAATAGGTGTAATTGATTTGGGAGCGATGCCACTCGGGCGTGCGGTGGAGATGCAGTCCGTCAGAGCTACGCTCATAAAAATTGACAATCATCGGGTATTTTTTGGAGGGGTCGAAACCCGCAGGCTTGACGAGAAGCCCCTGAAGCTTCTGGCCGTCCAGTGAAGTCCATTCGTACAGCGAAATAGTGCCCCATCCAAAATCCTTCTGCTGGGGGTTAGCCTGGCTGATTTTGACAAAATCACTTAAATTGCTGCTGTATAAAAGATCTGGAAACTCCTGGTAGCTCTCTCTGGAGAAAATATACTTAACGGCATTTTTAGCTTTCAAGACCTGATGGCGGTAGCTGTAAGGACCCTTTTGGACAATGCGCTTGCTGCCTGCGTGAATGTCATACCAAAGATATCCTTCCTCTCTGGTCTTTTCGTCCCGGAAATGCAGTAACAGCGGTTTGACTTCCTCGATTGCCCTTTCTTCAGGGTTTGTCCGGATATAGCGCATGCGGATACTATTTTCCCGGCCATTTGTGAGGTTGACGGGTTTCTGTCTTCCGCTGGGGTCAATCAACCAGAGGTCGTAGCGGTCGTAAAGCATGAGATAGTCGTCCTGGGTGGTCCAGCCAGCGAGGCCATAAGCATTAGGGTAGTCGGGTACATCGTTGAGCTCGTCGTAAAATCGGCTGATGTGGTTTCCGGCGACTTTAATTTTGGCTTTGAGCATTATATTATAGGTGTACCAGGCGGTATCTGGTTCGCTGTACCAAAAAACGTATTTCCCTTCTGGGGAAAATGCAGGGTTGCCACGTAGGCCCTTTTCGAGCAATTGGCTTTTTCCGGTCTGGATATCTATAAGGAACACATCTTTTGCCGCACTGCCCTCCCAGGTAGAACTTGCCTGATACGGGGAAGTTGTATAGGCCAGGGCGAAGGGGGCATCGCCTTCTTTTCCGGTACTCACTTCCGGATATTCGGGGGTGCCAATGGCAACGGCCTTTGCAGTAGCAGTATGCCAGACCGCCGGCAGGTATTTGCGTTGGTCGGTGTTGAGTTGAACTTTTTGCTGGGGATAAATCCGCTCATCGCGATAATTCCAAACTTCGACCTGAACGATTTCCTCTTCCAGGAGTGTTGTATCCTGAAGCACAGGCGGGGCTGCTACCCCGAAAAAGAGCTTGGACCCATCTTTGGAAAAGTTCAACACGGCGTGTTCGCTGAGGATTTGAGCATTTTGCAGCAGGGGATGGCCTTTTCCTACTGCCAACCTTGCCGTATCGGTACCCCCTTTCCAATGGTACAGTGCCCAGGGCCTGATTTGGGCTTTGGTGCTGTCCAGGTCGGCGATAAAGGCGGCTTGGGTGCCATTGCGGTGCATTTTCAGGTTTTTGAATTGTCCTTGTGCACGCAGAAGTGGTTTAAAGCCGGTACTGGCATTGGGATCGAACATATAGACACCCGGGGCGATTCCTGGGTCGTTGCCTGTGGTGTGAAAAAGGGCAAAAGGAGCATCATCGGCAAGGGTGAAGGATTTGACAAAAGGAGCGATTGTTTCTGCTTGTGATTTCAAGTTTAGCAATACCAAACGGCTGCCGTTGTCGGCACTTTCTTTTTTCTTATCCTTTGCAGTGGTATCCCGCGGGGACAACTTTTCTGGTTCGAGGTGATAGGCCAGCCATCCGGTCCACTTGGAAGGGAGCTGGAAGGACTTGAGCCGGGCTACTTTTCGCACCTGCAGGGTTTGAAGATCCAGTATTGCAAGGGTATCGCCCGGCAAATCTTCTTTTTTGACCTTTAGCCTTCTTTGGGTAGCTAGTAATTCTTTGCCAGGCTTAAGGACAAAAACAAAAAACTGATCATCTGCACTGAACCCGGCACGCTCCCCCCGGGGAAAATCGAGGGTTTTTTGGGATTGCCCATCGTAGAGGTGGAGGGAGGGGTCTCCTTCATTGGGCACAAGGGAATAAGCTGCCCATCGTCCGTTACCCGAAAGGATAGGGTTTTCGATGCGCTTCCATCCGGCTACGTCTCCTTGCTGAAGGATTTTAAGTGCTGGTTCTTGCGCATACAGGCAATAAAAGGCTGAAAAAACAAACAGCCCGCTAAGCAACATTTTTTTATTCATACGTTTGCGGTTTTGGTGAATCCTATCCTGCAAAGTAAAGATTTAAAGGATAACTCCTGCAATGGCAGGGAAAATTTTGCGTGCCCTCACGGGATATGTTTGTAAAACACCGGTCATTTTACTTTGTACCTCGTTAAAATAAATGAATCTTTGCGGCTTCGAAATAGTACACCCAACATGCGAAAGGTTATTAGGCTGCTGAAAGAAGCACTTTCATCAGACGGTAAGGATTTTACTGGTATCCGGCTCAATAAAGCAATTGTGCTCCTGGCCATTCCTATGGTCCTGGAGATGGTTATGGAGGCACTTTTTGCCATTGTGGACATTTATTTTGTATCCAAGGTGAGCGTCGAGGCTGTAGATGCCGTTGGGCTTACGGAAGGTGTGATTACTATTGTGTATTCAGCGGCAATGGGTCTGGCTATGGCTGCCACGGCGATGATTGCCCGGAGGATAGGGGAGAAGCAGCCCGATGAAGCTGCACGCGCAGCGGCACAAGGGATTTGGATAGCCTTGGTAGTCGGTTTGTTTATGGGTACGCTGGGGTTTGTATTTGCTCCGGACATCCTGCGCTGGATGGGGGCTTCGCCAGCAGTACAAGAGGAGGGGGCAATGTTTGCAAGGATAATGTTCGGATCCAATGCCGTTATTATTTTTCTTTTCCTGTTTAATGGCATTTTCAGGGGGGCTGGCGATGCGGTCATTGCGATGCGGACGCTATGGCTGGCCAACGGTATCAATATCCTGCTGGACCCGGTCCTGATTTTCGGTTGGGGCCCTATTCCGGCGATGGGGGTTACTGGTGCTGCGGTGGCTACGGTTTTGGGCAGGAGTGCCGGAGTGGCATATCAGGTTTATCATTTGTTTTACAGCCGAAAGGGGAACATACATATACAAGCGAAGCATTTTCGCACTGATTGGGGTATCATTCGCCGCTTGGGATCCATTGCGGCTTCTGGTGCAGGACAGTATGTAATCCCTTCCCTGAGTTGGATTTTTCTGATGCGTATTATCGCACTTTCAGGAGCGGATGCCCTGGCTGGTTATATCATCGCAATAAGGGTAATCGTCTTTACCATCTTGCCCTCTTGGGGGCTGGCGAATGCAGCTGCCACCTTAGTAGGGCAAAACCTTGGGGCGGGCTTTCCAGACCGCGCCGAGCAATCTGCATGGCGGGCAGGATTTATTAATATGATATTCCTGCTGCTGGTCTCTATCTTGTTTTTTATTTTCAGCAGGCAGGTCATCGGCATATTCCAGGAAGAACCTGCAGTGGTGGAGGCAGGCGTGCTTAGCTTGCGGATCATTTGCGTGGGATATATTTTCTTTGCTTATGGCATGGTCATCAGCCAGGCCTTTAACGGGGCGGGGGATACCCGTACGCCCACCCTCGTCAATATTTTCTGTTTCTGGATGATGGAAATTCCCTTGGGATACTTTCTTGGTGTTACACAGGGGCTTGGACTTTCCGGGGTATGCTGGGCGGTGGCAATCAGCGAAACGGTAATGGCACTGATACTGATAGTTATCTTTAAAAAAGGGAATTGGAAAACCACAGTTGTCTGAAAATTTTTTAATTTTGGAAATTATCTAGCTGACTCATGGTTAATCTTACTTGAACCTAATGGAAGTAGTTAGTTCGGTATTCCTTGTAATGGGATTATTCCTATCTGTAAAAACCTTTTTCTACGAAACGGGCCATCAAAAAGCTAACCGCTATTTAGGTGCTTTTCTTTTCTGTGCCGCTTCGATTATGTTCTTTAATTTCCACTATTTTTATTGTAATTCCTTCACCGTAATTGTAATTTCTACTTTTGGATTCAATCAACTTTATTTTCTGATTGGGCCTTTTGCCTTGTTATATGTTCGGGGTACCCTTCGCGACGACGCAAGACTCAAGCCCTTGGAACTGCTCCATTTTCTTCCGTTTGTCCTGCTTGTAGTCGGAATGATTCCTTATTTTTTGCTCCCATGGGAAAAAAAGCTTGAAGTTTCCCGGCTGTTATATGAGCGGAAATGGGAGGAATTTTTGTCCATGCGACTGAACCTCTTCTTACCATACATATATTCTGATTCTTTGCGCTTATTGAGCATCCTGGTCTATGGAGTGGCGCAGTGGGTACTGCTTTTTAAGTATCGCCGACCCGTAGTTTTTAATAAAATGGGGTACGAACAATTTGTTCTGGTTCGAAGGTGGTTGATTATTTTTGTATTACTATACAGTATTATGGCAATCCAACGCGTCGTAATCGGAGGCCTGATCCTGTTTCAGCCAATGACAAAGGTGCTTTTGGAGGCTACGGCGATTGTTTCCCTTACTATGGCGATTTTATATGTAGTAATGAACTTTGGGATTTTTTTATTCAACAACCTTTTCTACGGCATAATGATAATGCCTGAAAAGATTCAAGAGGAAAAACACCTTGCATTCAGCATAAGTTTCCCCGTTTCAGAACCGGCACCGGAAGTTGAACAGCAGCTAATTAGGACCAGGGGATTGTTCCAGCCAGGGTATATCGAAGAAATCGAGCACCTGCTCCGTCAATGGGTGGGGGATAAGAAATACCTGAGCAGGTCGGGCTTGCAGGATTTATCAGATGAAACGGGTATTCCTGCGCATCATCTTACGTATTATTTCAACAATATCCTGAAGAAAAAATTTCCGGAGTGGCGCAATGCTCACCGGGTATCCTATGCTAAAACCCTTATAGATGAAGGATTTATGTACAAATTAAAATTAGAGGGTATTGCCGAACGATGCGGTTTCAACTCCCGGTCCACTTTTTTCAGGGCATTCAAGGAAATAGCGGGTATTACCCCGGTGGAATACCAAAAGTCATCAGAAGAAAAGCAATAATCTTGTTGCAATGCACAGATAAGCCCTACATAAGCAGGTAATAGCGTAGGTGAAATGCCTGCATTCGTATAGACTGAAGATACACGCGATTTGAAAATGTGTACCTTTCGCGCAGTATAGGCCTCAATGGGGCTGGTTTTCATCAGTACTGCGTGTATGAAATACCTGAGTTACATCATCTTTATTCCGGGGTTGTTCCTTTCTGCCAAAACCTTCTTTTACGAAACGGGGCATCGCGGGGCAAACCGCTTTCTGGCAGCATTTCTGTTTGCTGCCGCCTTCCTTTTTTTCGCCATTTTTAATTATTTTTTTGGCACTTCCGTTGAAATGCTCACATACACTATTGGCGGCATGCATCAAATTTATTTTCTGCTAGGCCCGTTGGCGTATTTTTATGTCCGTGGGACTCTTCGGGATGATGCGCGGATTAAAGCAATAGAACTGTTGCATTTTGCCCCATTCTGCATTGTTTTAGCCGGACAATTTCCCTATATCGTATCTCCCTGGGAAGAAAAAATCAGAATAGTAAACCTGTTGTGTACAAGGAACTGGACAGATTTTTCAAATTTCCAACTCAATATGTTCCTGTCGTTCAGACAATCCGAAGTGCTCCGCATAGGGAGTATGTTGGGTTATTCGACTGCTCAGTGGACTTTGATTTGGAAATACTGCAGGTCCAATGATTTGACAGACAGCCCTTATGTTCAATTTATTTTGGTGCGGAGATGGCTGCTCCTCTTCGTCGGGCTCAACAGTATCCTGGCTATACAGTGGACCGCACTGGGCGCTTACCTCCTGGTTAGGGCCGATTTGAAAACGCTCGAACAGGTGACGACCTTGATTTGTCTATCTATTTCAATTTTTTACCTGATTCTGAACACCGGGGTATTTGTATTCAATAATTTGTTAAACGGCCTGGTGATTACCCCTGTCGGGCTCAGGAAAAAAAATAATGACCCTGTAGCATTTCATGAGGGCCTTCCTCCATACGTAGATGGCGGGGAAGAAGTTCTGCAAATGTGGTATAAAAGTTTATTCCAACCCGAATACCTGCATCAGATTGGACATTTACTGGAGCATTGGTCCGGACAGAAAAAATACCTGGATAGGGTGAACCTGGCAGATTTGGCAAAAGAAACGGGCATCCCCAGCCATCACCTGACCTATTATTTCAATTCCATACTTGGGAGGAAATTCACGGATTGGCGCAATGATCTGCGGATCGCTCATGCCAAGTTGCTCATAGACGAAGGTATCATGGATACCCTCAACCTGGAGGGCATTGCCAATCGTTGCGGCTACAGCTCGAGAACAGCATTCTCCAGGGTATTCAAAAATGCTACCGGCCTTACGCCGTCGGAATATTATGAGGGGAAACCAGCGAAGCT
>CAZGOT010000029.1:14543-18866 GCA_964527495.1 uncultured Haliscomenobacter sp. | reverse complement strand
AACGTCGTTCATTTAAAATAATATTTGGCGGCGTCAGCCGCCAAATGAAATGCCAGGGGCTATTTACGCAACCCCATTAAATATTTGGCGGCGTTAGCCGCCAATGAAATGCCAGGGGCTTTTACACAAGCCCCAATGCTGACTTCTTTTACTACCTCTAAGAGCTTAGTGGACACTGTCAATATGCCCATTATTGCGCAGTAATTGCAATTCTGGAACAAATTTATAGTTTTAAATAAACAAATTGTTGATTTATTTAAAACATTTTCTTATTTTTGTTGCAAGTTGCAAAAGGGTTATTTATGGGAAAGTTGGCAATATTTTTTCAGAAAAACTGGTTCAAGATCGCCGTTGCAGTATTATTGCTGTACCTGAGCGTCAAGAAAGAAGTTCGTCTGCAGATGAACATGCACACCCCTTCCGGACAACCTGCCGAAGCACCAGCAAAAGCGGGGCGCTTTCGAGAGCGATTCACGGAATTCTTATTGGGAAATAAGGCAGTTCAGGGCCCACTGCCTGGTGCGGAGCAATTGGACTTGCAGCCGTTTAAGAAAGAAGGCGATTTTTCCGGGGTAGGAGCGCTTGCTGCTATTGCGCCCCCTATGCGGGAAGCTTTTATTCAGCGGTTTGGTCGCGTAGCTAAGGCAGAGCAGGAAAAATTTGGGATTCCAGCATCCATTGTTTTAGGAAATGCCCTGTTGATCAGCAGATCTGGTGAATCTATGCAGGTAAAGCTCGGACTCAACTTTTTTGGGCTTGTCTGTTCGGATGATTGGAAGGGGGAGAAGGGGGAAATAGAAGGCCAGTGTTACCGGTATTACGAATCGGCCTGGATGAGTTTTCGCGACCACAGTCTGTTTCTTACTACGGGAAAATTTTCCGGAATGCGGGAATTAAAAAATGCCGGCTGCAACGAGTGGGCAGAAGCATTGGAGAAAGCGGGATTTCGTCCTTTCCCAAACTATTCAGCCCAGGTGTTGAGGGTAATACGGGAGTATCAGCTTGAAAAATGGGATCAACCTTGATTTTATTCCGCTGCAGGGTTTTTGCGCTTGTAGTAATTTACCCCGGCCCCATACACCCAGCCTGACCTGCCTTCCCTGGTCTGCACTTTTACCCAGGGCTCGTTGGCTATTGCCTTACCCATATTAATTTCCTGGGTGAAGTCTGTGACCTCATCCATAAAGTACAGTTCGTCGAAGAGTTTGAGTTGGCTGATGACTTCGGCATCAAGGGAAGGACTTCTGCGCACTTTTAGCCCATTGACTACCACATACAGGCGGGAAAGGGCGGTGGAGGAAGTTCCGGTTGTAGTGGGAACGGAGATAGGCAAACGTGCCACGCTATCCTGTCGCCTCTTTTCTGCGAGCAAGCGTTTGATACTGTCTTCTTCCATTTGTAAAAACTTTCGCCGCTCTTCTTTCTGCTGGTACACGCGGCGTGTGGAAGAACACCTGCCGATAGCCCAGATGGTAAAAATGAGAAAAAAGAGGGCGGAAATTATGACTTCGATGCGGGGTATGCCCTTTCTTTCTGCTTGACCCATGGGAAATTGTTTGTGCGAAAATAGGAAAATTGTAGCGATTATTTCGAGAATAGGTAGTTATACTGACGGAAATTTTCGTTGGTTTATACCATTTTAGACAAAATCCCCAACCCGCTTTCTAATGAATAAAAACTTCAGTTGCGATATGGACGATATGGTCTATAAGATAGGGCTCACGATGGTTCCTAAAGTCGGGCCTGTTACCGCGAGACAGTTGTTGAGCTATGCAGGTAGCGCAGAAGAGGTATTTCGATGCTCAAAAAAGGCATTGATGCAAATACCCGGAATTGGACCGGCCATTGCAGGGGCAATCAGTGCACAATCAGTGCTCCAGGAAGCAGAAAAGGAACTTCAAACGCTGTTGAAACATGGTGTGACGCCTGTTTTTATTACAGATGAAGTCTATCCTGGGCGCTTAAGGCACTTTCCAGACAGCCCACTGCTTCTTTTCCGCCAGGGAACAGCCGATTTAAATCCAGTCAGGTGTATCTCAGTTATAGGTACGAGGAAACCCTCGCCTTATGGAATAAACTTTTGTGAGGAATTGCTCCAGGGGCTTTGGCCTTTTTCTCCGACGATTGTCAGCGGACTAGCTTATGGGATAGACATTGCAGCACACCGGAAAGCTATTGAGCTCGGTCTGCCTACGATTGGGGTGATGGCACATGGGCACGGACACTTTTACCCTACTGATCATCGGACTGTTGCACGGCGTATGCTCGAAAATGGTGGTTTGTTGAGTGAATACACGTTTAATACTGCGGCAGAAAAGGAGTTTTTTCCATTGCGCAACCGCATTGTTGCGGGTATTTGTGATGCGCTTATCGTTATCGAAACCGGGCCGGAAGGTGGATCTATGATTACTGCCCAATTTGCCAACGAGTATAACAAAGACGTTTTTGCCGTTCCGGGTAGGGCCAGGGACCCTGGTTCTGCAGGCTGTAATCTGTTGATTAAAACCCACAGGGCCCAACTCCTGGAAAGCCCCGAAGATTTGGTACAGGCAATGAGCTGGGATCAACAGGAGCGGCGCCAGGGCGTTCAACAGTTACTTTTTTCTACGCTGGAGCCAGAGGAAAAAAAAATTGTAGATTTATTGCGACAAAATAAAGAAGCAGCGATTGACGACCTCGTTGCCTGGAGCGGCAATAGCCCTGGTACACTTGCAGCCCTTTTGCTCGAACTGGAAATGAAGGGTATGCTGAAGTCCCTGCCAGGTAAGCGATATGCCCTGCTATCAGATGGGTAAAATGGTTATTTATGAATGGATATGGTATGTGCACGTTATGGGTATTTTTTGGGGTTTTGCCCGTTACCTGGGGGCAGGAGGGGCTTGTTTTACAGCCAAATATCCCTACCCAAAATCCTAAAAATGTAGTAATACTCCTTGCTGAAGGCCTCGGCCTCTCGCAGATTTCGGCGGGCATTTACAACCATGATAGCCCCTTTGCAATAGAACGCTTCCCCTATACGGGGTTGCAGAAAGCACTGTCGGCTGATGCTTTGGTGGCTGATGCAGGGGCGGAGGCAACAGCTATTTCCTGTGGTATTGTAACTAACCGGGAAATGATAGGGCTAAGCCAGCAGAAAAAACCGGTAAAAAATATTTTTGAGGAGGCCAAATCCCGTGGTTTTTCTACCGGGATGATTTCTACAGGCCTACTTACCGCGTCTGCTCCTGCTGCTTTTGTGGCCCATAGGTCAGTGAAGGCAGGACCGGAAGCTATCGCGGAGGCCTATCTCCAGGGGCACGTGGATTTTTTTATTGGTGCCGGGGAAAAGTCCTTTCAGCAGCGGACCAACGATAACCGGGATCTGATTAAAGAGCTGCAGGATAAAGGGGTAGTTACCTCCAGGTATGAACCGGGGGAAATCTCCGTTACTACATTTGATTTTAGGAAGGACTTTGCCGCTTTCTATGCATTGTCCGATACCGTGGAGGAACGGGAAGATTTTATCCTGCCTGCCGTGCGTCTTGGTGGCGTTTATTTAAAAAACCATAGCCGAAGGAACGGATTTGTGCTGGTCGTTCATTATGACAAGCTTTATGATAGCAGCCTGAAAAACGATACCGAACACTTGCTCACGGGTTTGCATACATTCGATAAAATTGTCGGGGCTATTCTGGATTTTGCTGAGGGAGATGCAGAAACGTTGGTAATAGTAACAGGCACCCCGGAGGCTGGTGGATTTGCCATTAACCCTGGTTCCCAAAAGGGCCAGTTAAGTGTGCGTTATGGCAGTAGCGGTCCCACTGGTGCTATGATACCTGTTTTTGCATACGGGCCTGGAGCAGCGCGATTCACCGGAGTTTATGAAAACACCGACATTCATCGAAAAATTATGCAGGCTTTAGGCTGGCGCTGATTTTTTACAAATGTCTTTCAGCGTGGTAGGAAGAGCGGACCAGTGGGCCACTTTCCACGAAAGCGAAGCCTTTCTGCATACCAATCTCTTTATATTCGGCAAAGAGGTCTGGATGGATGAACTCTGCGACTTCGAGGTGCATTTTGGTAGGTTGCAGGTACTGGCCAATTGTGAGGACATCACAGCCATGCTCCACTAAATCGTCCATAATGCGGAAAACCTCTTCCCGTGTTTCGCCCAGGCCAACCATGATACCGGACTTGGTTCGTTTGCCAAAATTTTTAGTTCTGCGGATTTGTTCCAGGCTCCTCGCGTACTTTGCCTGAGGCCGTACTTTGCGGTAGAGGCGCTCTACGGTTTCCATATTATGCGAAACGGCCTCCTGGCCGGCACTAATCATGCGTTCCAGG
>CAZGOT010000029.1:4113-14533 GCA_964527495.1 uncultured Haliscomenobacter sp. | reverse complement strand
GACCAGTTGGCTTTGACGTCGGGGATTAGCGTTTCTATGGTGGTTTGTGGAGAAATTTCTTTTACAGCCTGGATCGTGCGGAACCAGATTTCGGCACCTCGATCGGCGAGTTCGTCTCTATTTACGGAAGTGATCACGGCATGTTTGACCTGCATGAGGAAGATTGCCTCTGCCACACGGCGCGGCTCGTCTTCGTCATATTCATTTGGCCTACCCGTTTTTACTGCGCAAAAAGAGCAGGAGCGGGTGCAGGTATTGCCCAGGATCATAAAGGTTGCCGTACCAGCGCCCCAGCACTCCCCCATGTTGGGGCAGTTTCCACTTTGGCAAATTGTGTGGAGGTTGAACTCATCTACCAGGGAACGCACTTTGCGGAAGTTTTCCCCGATAGGTAATTTAACACGCAGCCACTCAGGTTTGCGCTGGGTGGCAGGTTGAGCCGGTGATATCGGAAGTTCGTGCATGACGAGAAGTTGTATTTTTCAGGAACGCTTCCCGAGCTGCAAAGTTAAGAAAAGATTGATGAAGACATTTTTGTTTTGAAAATTTGGGGCCAGGGTGCTTTCTGCCATCAAAGGGATTTCCTGAAAAAAGAAATCCACCATCACCCCTGCCTCCAGGGCCTTGATGAATTCATCAAGTATGCCCCAATCAGCATGGGCAGAAAATTTGGCATGCAGGCCGGGTCTTAGGCCAAGTTCTCCAATACCCTGGAAGAAATTATCTGCACCGAAAATTTTATCTACGCTCAGGAAGCGCGCCTGGTTTTCTGCGGAAAATCTTTCGCTCCTGAAATTGGGTTGGTTGAAATTGGACGGCTCAGTACGCAGCATGAGGTAATAAGGTTTGAGGAGGCCTATAGTTGGACCTGCTTCATAAGATACAGCCATCGCAACGCCCTTCTTTCTTGCTTTTTCAGAAAGGTATCGCTTTTCTCCTATCCCCCCGCGCAGGGCAAAAAAGTTGTTTTGTTTGCCAAAAATATAACCACGCAGGCCGGTACCTGCTCCAAAGGGCAGGTTTTGGTTTTGCTTGACCTCCTGGGGGTGTTTCAACTCCCCGATTCCGAAATACAGTAGAGAGGTTCTGCGGTAACTGCGGATTTTACCCAGGTTTACTCCGAGCGAGGCTCCTCCGGTATGGATACGGAAATCCGTGGTAAACTCTTTTTCGTAAATGATTTCCTTGCGTTGGTCATAATTGTTTTGGCCTAAAATCAAGGTGCGCTGGGCCTTCCCGACGAAAGGGATTCCAATAGACAACAAAACAGTCAGGAGTATGCTTCTTCCCATGCGCTTCATTTTTCAGGTTATACTAATTCCAACGAAATATTTAACCCTATTGTTTAACTGCAAATCCATGTAAGCCAGGGAATGCATACCTGGTGGAAAGATGCAATATCAGGAATTGCCTCCCCCACTGGGAGTTAGGTTTTCGCGGGAAGCCAGGATGCCGTTACCTAAACTTAGCGGGGCAATAGAAGGCCCATCCAGGATTTTGAAAGCGAATTCCAGGAGCAGCAATTTAACCTGAGCATAATCGCCGTCCGAAATTTTCACATCTGTTAGGGAAGGGAGGTGCTGGGCAAAGTACACATGGTTTTTAGCCATCTCCAGCAAGGTGCTGGCCAGTGCCTTGGGATAGGTAAAATCCGGATTGACTTCACGGATAATAGCGGCTAATTTAAGACTCAGCGATTTGTACGTCAGGAAGAACCCCTGTTTGTTTTCCTCATCAACCTGTTTGGTGTAATATACTTTGGCAGACTCTGCCACCACGATGCGATGCAGGATATCCTCATCAACAAAGTCAATAGCCTCCTGGCGGGTTGCTGAGTCCACAATCGTCTGTATAGCAATTTGGAGTTTTTTGTGGGGGTCTTCGACGTTGGTGGTATTGATTTCAATGAGATATTTCATCCACTCCCAGTACCAGCAAAGCAGATAAAGCAACAAATGGTGCTTGCTCTCAAAATACCTGTAAATAGAAGCTTCTGCGGAACCTATTTTTTCTGCAAGCTTCTTGAAGGTGAAATTTTCAATGCCAATTTCGTCTATCAGGTAAATGCTCTGGCCAATGATGGTACGACCAAGTTTGGTATCCTGAGGATCCCGGAGAAATAAATTACTGTTGAGCTGAATGTGGATATTGATTCCCATGCTGCCCTGTTTGAGTTGATAAGGTTATTAATGGTTTGTATAAAGGCTGAAAAGGTCGGTAAAATGTACGCTTAACTTCACTTTTGAAGCCTGGCTTGAATACTTTTAGGTGTTTATCTTCAAACTTCCGCAATAATAGTATTGCTATCAATGTCTTATTAACTTCAAGAATTTAAAAAATGTTCTTGGTAAAAAGTGGGTTTGTCTGCAGAAATATTCCTGGTCGTCCGGATAGCTGGAATTACGGTGGCGATTTTTTTCTCCAATGCAATCATTTTCCAAGGAATATGCCTTTCCTGTACAGGTAGATATAAGTACGGGTAAAGTACTGGCCCGGCTGAATTTCAACTCCAATAGCGGAAAATGCCGTTTAAACTTAAATAAAAACACCTGAACCCGGGTATTTTCTCCACAAAACATGGCCGCGTGCTTAATTCGCCTTAATTTTGCGGCTTGAAAAATATTTTATGCAAACTGAACTGGAAAAAAGGCGGACGTTTGGGATTATCAGCCATCCCGATGCCGGGAAAACCACGCTTACTGAAAAGTTGCTGCTCTTTGGAGGGGCAATACAAACCGCTGGTGCTGTAAAATCCAATAAGATCAAAAAAAGTGCTACTTCAGATTTTATGGAAATTGAACGCCAACGCGGCATATCCGTCGCCACTTCTGTAATGGCTTTTGATTACCGTGGGCTGAAAATTAATATACTCGACACACCCGGCCACGAAGATTTCGCAGAAGATACCTATCGGACCCTCACTGCGGTAGATAGCGTTATTGTGGTCATTGATGTTGCAAAAGGGGTCGAAACTCAAACGGAAAAACTGGTCAAGGTTTGCCGTATGCGCAACACCCCGGTAATTGTTTTTATCAACAAACTGGACCGGGAGGGTAAAGATGCAGTGGACTTGCTGGATGAAACGGAACAGAAGCTCGGGTTGCGGGTCACTCCGCTGAGCTGGCCTATCGGTATGGGCCAACGCTTCAAAGGGGTATATAGTCTGTTTGAAAAAAAACTGGTCTTATTCAGACCTCATGGTAAGCAGGAAGAGGAAGAGCGCATCGAAATTACAGAAATAGATAGTCCGGTGCTGGACCAACAGGTTGGCAAGGAGGATGCCAATATCTTGCGGGAAGAATTGGAAATCGTACAAGCGGTATATCCCCCTTTCAGTCAGGAAGAGTACCTGGCAGGCAGGCTATCGC
Source organism: uncultured Haliscomenobacter sp. (assembly GCA_964527495.1). Taxonomy (GTDB): domain Bacteria; phylum Bacteroidota; class Bacteroidia; order Chitinophagales; family Saprospiraceae; genus JADJPL01. Next base: position 11,165 of record CAZGOT010000029.1, on the reverse strand, counting down.
CCGTATTTTTTGGTAGTGCTGTAAATAATTTCGGGGTCCGCGAGCTTTTGGATTGCTTCGTCGAAATAGCTCCACAGCCTCTCCCACGAAATGCAGAAGAACGCCTTGTCCGGCCAGAAGAACCCGTCTTTTCTGGGTTTATCTTTAAAATTCATGCCAACATGGACCCCAACCACCGGGATCGGATTGCTTTTCTGAGGGTTTGCTCGGGTAAGTTCCAACGCAATACGAACTACCTCCTCGTGCGCCAGGGCCGCAAACTGAAATTTTCCAATCCTACTTCTTTTATGGCCGATAAGAAAACGGTCATAGATGAAGCTTATCCGGGGGATGTTATAGGCCTTTACGATTCGGGGAATTTCAAAATTGGAGACAGTGTTACTGAAGGCGAATCACTCCACTTCAAAGGTATTCCCAGCTTTTCGCCGGAATTGTTCCGCTACGTCAATAATGCCGATCCGCTCAAGTCTAAACAACTGGCAAAGGGCCTCGAACAACTCATGGACGAGGGCGTTGCCCAGCTTTTCACCCGCGAAGTGGATGGGCGTCGCATTATCGGTACAGTGGGTAACCTCCAGTTTGATGTCATACAGTATCGCCTGCAACACGAATATGGTGCGTCTGTGACCTATGAACCAATATCCTTGCACAAAGCCTGTTGGATTAGTGCCGACCAGGATGCCGATATGAAAGAGTTTATCGCCCGGCGCAGAAAAGATATGGCCCGCGACAAAGAGGGTAAACTGGTTTTTTTGGCAGAATCGGCCTGGGCGTTGAAAATGGCTCAGGATAACTTCCCTAAAATCCATTTCCACTTCACCAGCGAATTTTGACCCGGTTTTTTCACCTGACCCTCCTGCCTTTCCAGATATAGTGCCGTAAAAGGTTGGACCCCAACCCAACTACCGCTATGTACAGGATGTGCAATACCTGGGCAGGCCAAAAAATGGATAGCAGGGGCTTTTTGTGAAAAAAGGTGCACGCCATTCGAAGCAGGTAATAGTCCGACAAGGATTTAATCGAAATCTGTAAAAGGAATAGTACACCAAAAAAAGCAGGTTGCAGCATTAAGCCAGGGATACACAACAGAATGCCCCAACAGTGAAAAAAAGCAATCGCCAGCGCCGCTTTAACCTGCCAGTTCCGGTAAGCGGAGGATTTAGTGCCCCATCGCAGGCGCTGACGGATGAAATCCACTACGGTAGCTGGTGCTTCCGTGCGCACCGCAATAGGTGTTTTCATAAACCCGACCGGAAAATTGGGCATGATTTTGTGGAGCAGGAAAAGATCATCGCCGGAAGCGATATGTATATTGTCCGCATATCCCCCTACTGCAACAAAAGCCTTTTTTGAAAAACCAAACGATGCGCCATTGGCCAATTGTACAGCGCCTGCATGAAAACCTGCGCCGGTCAAGAGCATCATTCCGGCAAAATCCAAAGCCTGGAAACGCTGAAGCAGATTTTTCCCCTCCTTGAACTCGACTGGACCGGCCACGCAGTGCCAACCCTTTTCCTGAAAGGCATACGCCATCTCGCGCATCCAGTTGCGGGGTACCTCGCAATCCGCGTCGGTGGTAAGGATTAGCTCGCCGTGGGCATGGGCAATACCCCACTCCAGCGCCCTCTTCTTCATGGTGCGTGGCTTGCCTTCAGCAGTGGGTGGGGCATCTTTCAATTCAAGTACCCGAAGGCGGGGGTCAGAAATCTTCCGGGCAAGCGCAGCCGTACCATCTTCAGAATGATCATCTACCAACAGCCATTCGGTCAGGTTTTTGGGGTAATCCTGTTGCAAAAGGCTGTTCAGGCATTTTTGAATTTGACCAGCTTCATTGCGGGCAGCAATAATAACCGAAATCTGGACCCCGGGAACAAATTCTGCCGGAACTGTCATCTCTGGAAGGGCACGCCAGTGCCAGCGGTAGAACGCAAGAAGCCCCGCGTAGAGCAGGGTAAAAAGTATGGCAAGCGCAGCTACTACCCCCTCCGCCATTTTGTTATTTTTCTATGAATTAGCCTTAGACCAAATCAGATTCCCGTCCACGTAGGGACCACTGGGAAGCAGGGGGAAGGGGCTTGGTCTCCAGCTCTTCGTAGTCGGTCGCTTCCCCTTCTGTGCGCTGCTGCATTTCCCGTTGATACCGGTTAATCCGCCGGAAAAGCAAAATGCGGCCAAGCAGAAAAACGGCCACAATAGGGTATCCGATTATACTGAGCAGCAGGGCAGCAATACCCTGCAGGGGGCTTCGCTTTACCAGGGTGAGGAGACCCCCTAGGTAGTTCGCTACGGTTTTGTAGTCCATTACGAAAGCAATAACCAGCAGGACTGGTCCCACAAAGTATAAAAGGCGTAGCATCAGGCCGAAGAACAGGAATAGACCGGCCATGAGCAAGCCGAGGAGAAGCAATGCTATAAAAAACCCAAAAGGGGAGGTTCCCCGTGTACGCATGTTGAATATCATTCCAATTGCTTTTATATCAAAAAAATTAACACTTTTTGTGTCCCCTTGGTTTTTTTGGGGTAAACAAAAAGGAAATACTTTACTGACCTCCCCGGTATCCCATTTAATCTGCTTCAAACAAAACCCTGCCCTCTGTCAAATAGTTGAAAATATTCGGCAAATGCCAGGCAGATGTACTATTTTTGCAGAAAAAACAAGATGAAGGCATTAGATAAAAAAATCCGGATCGCTGCACTGCTATTGTTCTTCCTGCCAATCTGGGTACAAAGTCAGTCAACGGTGACCCTCCGCTGTGAATTGACCGCCTGCCCGGGCGGACTCGGACTCTACACCTTCGACGGATTTATGTTCCGGCAGGTCAACCGTCTCGCATCCCTGCCAGAAGGCCAGGCGTACGAGTTCAAAGTCCCTGCATCGCCATCCCGTTTTTACTATGTTGGACCCATGGCCGAACAAACCCGCCCCGTAATCCTCGGGGAAGAAAAGCTCGTCGTTTTGAAAGGCAACTGTGGGCAAATCCCCAATGCTGAAATAACGGGCTCGCCGGTTAATCAGGATTATACTGTTTTGCAACAGAAAATAGGTGTCCTGGGCAACCGTTCCGGGCAACTTATGCGGTCTTTTGCCTATGCACAGGACGACGCACAGCGCAATACTTTTCAGGAGCAAATGAAAGCCCTTGATACGGAGAAACTCCTGCTCCTCGATTCCCTGCGCAAAGCCAATCCCTTCCTTTTCCGGATTGCCGCACTCAGCACCTACCTCTCTTTCCCCAACAACAATAAAGGCCGGTATCCTTCTGAGGTAGATTATTTCGCAGGAGAGTTCTTCAATTTTGCGGATTTTTCTGATAAAGGGTATGACAATCTTCCCTGGTTGTTTGAAGCTTTTAACAGCTATACCCAAACCCTCACCAGCGTTAACCTGGACAAAGCAGTGATGGGCGGTTACCTCAAAAGCGTTCTGGCAAAATTCCCACAGGGCAGCGCCGCGCAGGAAATGGCCTATGCCGGTATGCTGAATGCCTTGATGGAGCGGAAGCACGAATTATATCCCGATGTCGCGCAAGATTTCATTCAGCAGTTCAATGCCAAGAACCCAGAGGCTGTTGCCAATATAAAATCTGGTCTGGAGCAGGCGATGCGCCTGATGGTAGGTTCTGTAGCCCCCGATTTCAGCCAGCAAACACCAGATGGAAAAATGTTAAAACTCAGCGATTTGCGCGGAAAATACGTTTTAATTGATTTTTGGGCTAGCTGGTGTGGGCCATGCCGCCGGGAGAACCCCAATGTGGTGAGGATGTATGAACGTTACAAGGATAAGGGATTCGAAATACTGGGGGTAAGCCTTGATCAGAACCGCGAACGTTGGTTGGATGCCATCGCCGCAGATGGGCTAAAATGGCCTCAGGTGAGCGATTTGAAGGGATGGGCTAATGTGGTGGCACAAAATTACGAGGTTAGTTCTATCCCCAAAACAATCCTGGTGGATCCCAAAGGGGTTATTGTGGCAAAAGACTTGCGCGGGCAGACACTGGAAAGTATGCTTTCCCAGCTTTTTAAATAATAGACTTGCTGCGACGATCAAGCGTAAGGGGAGAAGGGTGGATATAAGGTGTGCGTTATTTTAAACAGGAATACCCTGGATAAAACCCTTCCTGATATCCCGGTATTAAAACCGCCATGGGGGTGGGTCCGTTTTTTCTATACGCATTTCGTCGGGCAATCGGGCTAATTCCTGAGGGTATTCCACAACTACAGATCATGAGATACCTCTATATATTGGCCGTTCTCTTGTCGTTTGGGGCAAGTGCCCAAAAACAGCAGGAGGCCGTTCCCGTGCGTATACTCGATGCTTCGCAGGTTTATGCAAATTACCGCTGGGCCCTGGATAATCCTGCAAGGGAAATACTTTCAGAGTGCCTGGGCGATTCCCTCCTGGCGGTAATTTTTCAAAAAACGCAAGAGGGACAATGGCCAGACGGGTTTAAAAGTGTGCAGGATAGGGAAGAAAACCGCAGCTACTTCTGCGATTTAAAGGCCTTCTTGTTGTGCCCTTTGTCGGCCGGAAAAGTCTTGCTGTTCATCCCAAGTTCTGGAAACCGGCACCTACCTGCCCATTTACAGTCCCGGGAAGATTGGTATCTTATCATCCGCGAAAGGGCAATCGAGCGCCTGGGCGCGACTTTTGTTTTTCCAGATGCCCTTGGAGCACAAGTTGCCTTTCTACTTGATGATTTTATCGGTGGGTATGCAAAAAGCATGGTGCAGGGGGATAGTGGGCCGCTCTTGACCCTGGATGGGCAAATTACCGGGGCTCGTTTTGTACTCAATGGTGCGCGCTCATCCATTTTTTTACGCTCCCCTTCGGCAGGTCAGATGACTTTTCTCTCTGTTTTTCCTTCCGTTCCCGAGCGGGCAGATGCCCTGAGGCAGTACCGGGATATTTTGCAACACCTCAGTTCGACCCTTTTCAGGAATTGCCCTATGGCGAAGCAAAAAGAACAAGCGCTGGAGAATGGAGCCCTGCAAACGGATTTTATAGCGTTCGATTATTCCGGGGACATGGATCCCCGTTGTAAAGGCCTGCATATCGAGATTCAGCTACTTCCCTCCTTTGCCCAATCCGGGACCAGGCCAGTCTGGTATGTTCAATTAGCCATCGTTCCGGGTTAATCAGATGAGTGCCAGGGTACACCTGCACCAAAGGTTTTGTGCAGGTTTTCAAAACAAGTCGGATAAATGTACAGAACCTTTTGTTGCACAGCATAATAGGAAAATGCGCTATCAGAAAAGGCATTTCCGATCTCAGGCAGGATAAAACACCTCAACGGGTTCAAAGTACATTGGACGAACGGCTGGTGGGATAGCCATGATAGAAATTGTTAGCTTTGCGGCCAATTTAATGCCAATGTCAAAAATCCTGCGCGTTGATCCTGCACTAGTGGCCGCATTCGCCGCGGTGTACATCATCTGGGGCTCTACGTATCTTTTCAACTTTTTTGCCATACAGGATATTCCGCCTTTTTTGATGTCGGGCTCGCGTTTTCTCCTGGCTGGAGGTATTTTATATGGCTACTCGCTTATGATAGGGAGTCCGGCTCCGACGGGAAGGCAATGGAAGAATGGGTTCGTCGCTGGTTTTTTGTTCCTTGCCCTTGGGACTGGTCTGATTGTATGGGCTGAACAATACATAGACACTGGTCTGGCGGCACTGTTTGTTGCTTTTGAGCCGTTGGTAATCGTTCTGCTGGTATGGGTGCGGCGTGGGCAGGTACCTGGCTGGAACAGCCTTCTGGGCGTTGGGGTTGGGATAGTTGGCATGTTGTTATTGGCGGGTCAACCTAAAATTAGTGGCGACAGGGAGACGTTAATGGGGATGGCTGCGATTTCTGTGGGGATTTTTTCCTGGGCATTTGCTTCTTTATACGTATCGGAAATCGAATTGCCGAAGTCCCGCATACAATCCTCGGGAGTACAGATGTTGGGGGGCGGGTTGGCGCTGCTGGCCCTGGGAATAATCAGCGGTGAACTGGAAGGGTTTTCGCTTAGTGAGGTGCGCATGCGCGCCTGGTTATCGTATGGATATCTCATTTTTGCCGGCTCGATTCTGGCATATTCGGCATTCAATTATCTTTTATTTCGGGTTTCTCCGGAAAAAGTGGCTACTACGAACTATGTCAATCCTGTGGTTGCGATGCTGCTTGGGTGGGCATTTAACGGGGAGAAGCACGGGGTACAATCGCTGACTGCTGCAGGTTTACTGCTATGCGGGGTATTTTTTATCAACTCCCGTTTTGTAATCGGACGTGCGGCAAAAAAGCCACTGGAGTTGGAAGAATAGGTCTGGGCTTTATCTGGTAGCAGTTCCGTTTCTCAGTTTCATCAATGCAGTAAATGCCGCTTCGGTATCACTTTCCTTAACTACGATGGTAAATTCGTTGCTGGTTGAAATAACCTCTACGACATTGATTCCGTGCCAGGCAAGTTGTCGCAGGATAAAATAATATATTCCGGACAAGATACGGTTCTCTGCTGGCAGCATCAGGCTAAGGGCGGTAAGCTGGGCCACCCTGGAAAGGCAGTTTTCTTTTTGGAAAATCCGTTCCACGAGATCCTCAAATTCCCCGCTGATCAATAGTGTAGTTTCTGCGATACCTCTGGAAACGGAGTAATACGCCCGGGGCGAAAGGCTGATTTCTCCCAGTAATGCCGCCTGGCATTGGGTTAGGCCAGCAGAGTTCTCAAAAGTGTAATCGAGTAGACCGGTACGAAGGCCAATATCCTGTAGCTTTTTAAAGAACTGTTTCAGTGCGCGGCCAGGGTAGCCTCCGGTCCCCGGTGCCATCCGCTGGATAGCCATAATAATCGCCCCGGGTTGTACAGGCCGCCCGGCAATTGCAGAAACCTCCGGTTGCAGTTTCCGGGCAAGGGCTGATATATTGATCAATCCCTCCTCCAGCGCTTCTGCCATAAAAGGGGACTGGGCCAGCAGTTGCTCGGTAATCGCAGCAATTTTGATCATTTTGTTAAAATTTTAACAAAAATGTTTAAAAAAGAACAATTTATCTAAAAAATTGCGGTCTTTTTTT
>CAZGOT010000029.1:0-4013 GCA_964527495.1 uncultured Haliscomenobacter sp. | reverse complement strand
ATGATCGTGATGAAATTTGGGGGCACTTCGGTAGGTAGCCCCAGGCGCATGCGGGAAGTAGCCGGGTTAATCAGCAAGGGTGGCCGGAAAATAGTGGTTTTATCAGCAGTATCGGGTACGACCAATAAGCTGATTGGGCTGGCGGGACATCTTTATGCGCATCGGCAGGCAGAAGCCAGGGAGTTGCTGGAGGCTTTGCGGGCGGAATATCAGGCATTTGTGACCGAACTGCTTCCGGAGGGTTCGTTTCGTACGGCTGGGGAGCAGGCACTGGAGGATTTTTGTACTTCGATAAGTAGGCAGTTTACGACAGATTTTGGTTTGCGGGAAGAAAAGACGATTGTGGCGCAGGGAGAGTTACTTTCGACCCGACTGTTCCATACATATTTAAGCAGTTGCGGCATTGTGGCCGAATGGTTGCCTGCGTTAGGCTTTATGCGCATTGGGGCGGATGGGTCGCCGGATATGGATTGGATTCGGGATCGGCTCGGGTGGCTGATGCGGCAAAACCCTGCGCAGACCTGTTATATCACACAGGGATATATTTGTCGGAATGCGGAAGGTGAGGTAGATAACCTACAACGGGGCGGCAGTGATTATACGGCAACGATAATAGGGGCTGCTGTACAGGCAAGCGAGATTGAGATATGGACGGACATTGATGGGCTGCACAATGCAGACCCCCGGCTGGTGGAAGGTACGCGCCCCCTGCGGGCTGTTTCGTACCGCGAAGCGGCAGAACTGGCTTATTTTGGGGCAAAAATCCTACATCCCACCTGTGTGATTCCTGCAGAAGAGGCGGGTATCCCCATTCGCTTGAAAAATACTTTCTTTCCTGAGGCACCCGGTACACTGATTTCCGAAAATCCTTCCGGACAAGCAGTTGCGGCACTTGCAGCAAAAGACGGGATAACGGCCATTCGAATCCGCTCGGCACGTATGTTGAATGCGTATGGATTTCTGCGCCAGGTATTTGAAGTTTTTGAGCGCTACCGCACCCCCATAGATATGATAACAACATCTGAAGTGTCGGTTTCTTTAACCATTGACCAGGAGGCGGAATTGCCTGCCATTCAGCGGGCATTGGAGGAATATGCAGAAGTGCAGGTAGAGCGCGGCCATTCTATTCTTAGTATAGTAGGGGACGGGCTGTATGAAAAAGACGGTATAGCCGGCAGGATTTTTTCTGCGCTGGAGGGCTTTCCATTGCGGATGGCCGCATACGGGGGCAGTACGAACAATATTTCACTGCTTCTGCCAACAGACTGCAAAGCAGCGGCCATGCGCCGGCTACACCAGGCACTTTTTTCTGGGGAACTCGCTCCGGAAGCGGCCTTATATCCTTAAAGCAGTTTAATCCGCGCCACTGGTGGGTTCCTGCTTTGCCCCACCAAGATTGAGGTTGAAACCGATGCGGGCTGCAGGCTCGTCGTCGTCATAATCCTCCCATGCGGAAATTTCCTGAAGCATTTCCTCCACATGGCGGATAAAGAAAGGCGAATGGAGTTCCTCCGGGCGATAAATGGAAATGGTCTTGGGAGGGCGTGGTTGCCCATAAGATTCAATAAAGGGGTAGTTGATCAGCACGATGATTTTTCCGTTGAAAAGTTGCTGGTAAACCAATGAGCCATTATGCTTGATCAGGTCGCGCTGCAGATCGGGGCTAATCGGCTGGTAAAGACCACTTTTGACATCGCCCAGCGTTAGGATGACGGCTTCGAGGTTTTCCATCTCGCTGCGCTGATCCATTTTAGCTTCCAGCCCTACGTCCTGGCAGATTTTCTGTAGGGTTCCCACGATGAGGTCCCTTACGCCTTCTTTCCATTGTTTGCGGTAGAGCAGGGTGTTTTCCCGGAGTTCTTTGTAGTGGTCCACTTTTCTTTTGAGGTTGTAGTAGAGATGTTCCATTTCCATAGCTTTACATTTTGGGCTAATTTAAGCAGAAAATTGATTTTTTTTTAGAAATTTGATGGATTATTCCTGTTTAGAAGTTATGTAAAAATTCCTGTTGCGGGCGAAGATATTCCTTTTTGCACAGCCCCGGATGTGTTGGCAGGTATATCAATAGTGTTTGGCCAGTTCCGAATACCTTACTTATTGTGTTTTTTTTGGTATTTTGGACAACCCCAACTGGAATAAATCCATTTTCATTCAGGATGGGTTCTGGAGCAGGAAGGCTGTTCTACTTGCCCGTTCAGTAAAACCCAATGCAATATGGTAATGGCAATAGACATCGGCAACTCCAACGTCGTGGTAGGTATTTATGATGGGGCGGCCTGGAATCAGGTATGGCGTTTTCCAACCCTGAAGGCAGATAAGAGTGCCTTTGGCTACTATGGACAGGCACTTTCTACACAATTATCGGAGGCTGGGCTCCAGCCAGGAGGGATTGTACAAGTTGTCATAAGTAGTGTGGTGCCGGCACTGAGCCCTATTTTCAATGAATTATGTGGACAGCTTTTTCATTTTGAGCCGATTCGGGTCGGGCCAGCCCTCTATCCCCAGCTCGATCTGGTCGTTGCACAGCCATCGGAAATTGGTACCGATCTGGTGGCCAATGCGGTCGGGGCATTAGAATTATACCAGCAGGACTGTATCGTAGTAGATTTTGGTACGGCGCTGACGTTCACAACCGTCAGCCATACGCGTGAAGTACTCGGAGTGGCTATCGCTCCTGGTTTAAAAACCGCTATTAATGCCCTTTTTCAAAAAACGGCCCAACTTCCGGAAGTCCCGCTGGAACTGCCAGCCACGCCTATCGGCAAAAACACCGTCCATGCCATACAAAGCGGGGTACTCTGGGGATATGTAGGGCTCGTTCGGCACATGCTCGAAGCGATCCGACTCGAGGCAGGGCCACAATATATCGCTGTGGCGACAGGTGGACTATCGGCGGTCCTTCACCCGCTCCACGATATTTTTGCCCATGTGAACCCCAACCTCACCCTTGAAGGGTTACGCATTATAGCGGTTAAGACCGAGGGGGCGGTGCTACCCGCTAAGGGTAAGGAGGAGATATTGCATTGACATAATTTTTTTCAGGGCGCAGTTTGCATGGATTTTGCGAAGCAAAATCCATGCAAACTGCGCCCTGAAAAAAATTAATCTTTTTTCCCCCACCATTCACCGAAGCGTTCGCGCAGTGCGGACAGTTTTTCGCCAGCTTCGGTCTTAAATTCTTCCCATTCCTCTTTTGCTTCCTCTTTGAATTCCACCCACTCCTCTTTGGCTTCTTCTCCGAATTCCTCGAATTTTCCTTCTAATTTTTCGCTAAGGGCCTTGAGTTTGACCATTTGCTCCTGGATTTCTTCTTTCGCCTCATCGGTAGCCTCCTCGAGGATTTTCTGGAGATCGTCCAATTTTTCGCGTACCTTGACTTTCATTTCGTGATACTCCTCTTGCAATTTTGCCTTTTCCATTTTCAAAGGTTTGTAGTTTGATCATTTGCCACGCCGTTTTCTACGGAAGGGGCTATCAGTGATAAATATACATGGATTTGTATTTATGTACAGTGTTAAAAGTCACTATGGCTATTTTTTGAAATATTTCTTTTTTTTCTGGTTTTTTCATGATATATTTCTAAAATAAAAGAAGAAATTATGCTAATTTGCTTTAACTGGAGGATTTGGGGGTGAACTGGTTTGAAGCTGGTACCAGAGGGTGGTTGCCAAGCAGGAGGGGCTTTTTGCAGAATGGAACAAGGTAATGTTTAACTATTCCAATATGGACATGGATATTTTGATCTGAAATCTTATGAGGACTACTTTGACGGCAGACGGTTGACGGCAGACGGTTGACGGGGGACGGTGTGGGTGCTCAAGGGGTCAACAGGAATACAGGGTTTGTTCCACCGGGTAAAAGGGGTAGAATATAGGGTTTTAAAATCGTATATTGCTGAAAGTCAATTCTATTTGTCAATAAGATTAAGTGTAATTCCCTCCCTTTTGCGCTTTTGTCGGTTCTGGTTCTACCCACCACCTTTCCCTGAAACCCATTATCTTTATGGGCAATAA
>CAZGOT010000028.1:0-19081 GCA_964527495.1 uncultured Haliscomenobacter sp. | reverse complement strand
GTGAAGAACTCAGGTTGAAAATAATTGAAGCCACAAGCACGGAAGGAAATTAAGCTATATGCAATTAGAGAAACAACTTGTACTATTCAGATATATCTTGCTTCAGTTGGGCTATGAAGCCTTTGAAGATTTGCGAGATGAATTTAACAACAAAGAATCTGGCACCAGCTCTACCGGATATACCTTTTTGCCAGTGCCTTAATGGCCAATTCGGAAAAGAAAATTGACAATCGGGCAATCCAACAATATGATGAAGCCATACAGGACTATGAAAAAAAGTTACGGCAAATAAAGTTGGTAATCCGCTTTTTTACCTTATCTCCTCCCCCCTTACCCTTTCCAAAGGTATTTCCGAGCAGCGGAAATGCCCTTGTGGGCACGCGCGGAAGCCATGTAACCCGCAGGGTCTGCACGGGAGTGGATCGGGCACCTCAGCAATCCGGGATACTGGGGAAAGGGGGCCGAATCCGAATGCGGGTACAGTAGAACAAAAAATGGCGGTAATGGGTGCCCTTACGGCGGAGGCAATATGAATGGGGGCGGAATCATTGGCATAATTCATTCTGGCATGCTGCATCCAGGCAGCCGATTCCAGTAGAGAGAGCTCTCCAGCTTTGTTGATTACCCCCGGATGCCCGGATTTTTCCTGGATAAGCGCACACGCTGCACGGTCGGAAGGGGCACCGAGCAGGGCAATCGCAAGGTGCTTTGGCATGGACTGGATCAAAGCTACCCAACGCTCTGCCGGCCATTGTTTGGTAAACCATACGGAAGTAGGAGCCATACACAGGTAAGGTCCGGAGGGGATTCCCCGGAAAGCTTCGGATGGAGGGTACAGGCGCGGGAGGGTAAAGCCGTCGGCTTCTTCTACCCAACCTTTGAGCAAGGACAGGTTGCGCTGTACTTCATGGACAGGTGTCTCTCCCGGGGCAGCGATGTGATGCGGGTAGGCCCGGGTAAAGGCAAAGGCAAAAGGGTTTTTGTCAAAGCCCACAATTTCCTTCGCTCCGGACAAAGCCGCCATAAGCCCACTGGAGGCAAAGCGCTGAACGTTGACGAGTAGGTCATAACGGGTGCGTCGCATCTGCCGGATCAGCGCCGACATGCTTGCCAGCTTATTTTTTTTATCAAAAACGAGTACTTGTCGCAGAAAAGGATGGCCTTGTAAAAGCGACTCGTTTCCCTTGCGGACCATAAAATCAATGGCGGCATCTGGATAGGCAAAATGAAGCTTTTCCACAAGTGCCGTTGCGAGGACCACATCGCCCAGAAAAGCGGTTTGCAGGATTAAAAACTGGTGGGGCATGGGGTTATTTCTTCTTGAAATCACCGTTTTTCCAAGAATCAAAGAATTTTTTCCATGCAATGGGGTTAAAAATATTCATAGGGGGCTGTTGCCCGTAGAAGTAATAGTTGCTGGCTTGTTTGCGCATGTAATAACTGGCATTTTCCCTTCCGTCATAAGCCACGGTTTCCTTGGCTTTGGAAAGCGCTTCGTTGGCCAGATTGGCAGCTGCATAGCGCTGCAGTTCGGGGGTGACATCCATGGCCAGGAACTCCAGTCGGAAATTATCCCGGCTTGGCCATGGAAAAACAACCGTTTCGGGTAGGTTAATGGCATCCTGGGTCATAAGCTGCACAATCGAATAATGGTCGTCCTCGTGTTCAGGAGGAAGTTGAAATTCTACCGTTTTATATCCGATGCAGGAAAATACCACTACTTCTCCCCTGCGGATGACGAGAGAGAAAAACCCCTTGAAATTGGAATACGTTCCTCGGTTGGAATCCTTGATATATACGTTGGTGTACGGTACAGGGGTGAGCTGGTTGCCCGATCCGTCAAGGATTAGCCCCGACAATTGTACGAGGCCGGTGTCTTGCTGGGCGTGTAGCAAAGTAAATGGCATCGCAAAGAGCAACAAAAAAAACAGGGTATTTTTCCAGTTCATTACACGGTGCTTTAAGAAAAAGACCTCGCAATTCCCAAAAAGGTTTGTTAAAGGCGCTTAAAGATACAAAACAGACGGCAGTTTTGAGGGTATAGCATAAAGTCTTACGTCTCGCGGAACCAGCTAGCGTATAAGATATAATTATTGGCAATGCGTTCAATGGTATCTTTGAACGTATCCTCGCCAATAGCTTTGACTTTCTTCGCAGGCACCCCTGCGTAAATATGCCCGCTCTCGAGCCTTGTGTGCTCGAGGACAACCGCCCCTGCAGCAATTAGTACATTTTCTTCTGCAACAGCATGGTCCATAATGATAGCCCCCATGCCTACGAGTACATTGTCGTGCAAGGTACATCCATGAACAATAGCGCGGTGCCCGATGGAGACGTTATTGCCAATCTGTGTCGGCGCCCGCTGATAAGTGCAATGGATTATCGCACCATCCTGTACGTTGACTTTGTTGCCCATCCGGATGTAGTGGACGTCGCCCCGTACTACCGCATGAAACCAAACGCTGCAATCGTCACCCATGACCACATCGCCTACCACAACGGCGTTTTCGGCCAGAAAACAGTTTTCCCCAAACTGGGGTAAGATACCGTGTACCGGTTTGATTAATGCCATAGTGTCTTTTTTGATGGCCCAAGTACAATATAAGTGTCCCCTTGGTATTTCGGAGACTTATTGCTTTGGGACGGTGCAAGGTAAAATCACCTTTTTGTCCACAATCTCCTCTCCCAAGTCCTACGAAGGCGTAATTTAAAATTTGCCAGGGAAGGCAGCAAATTTAATTTATACAGCCGTTCAATATGTTACTGCTATCAGGCTGAAACAGATCCGAAATGGCGGGAAGTGACGAAAATCAACGCGCATCCCTGATTAAAATCAGTACAAGTACCTGAAAATCCGAGGTAATTTGTTAGTAATAATTAATCAAAAAACCAATACTATGTGGAGGGCAAATATTCATAACCGCGCATTCGATCGAATGGGCGAACGCTACGGAAGCCTGATCGATAAGGACCATTTTCTCGGCCGCAACGCTTTTTCTTTTCCCTGGAAAATAAAAAACCTTCCCCCGGCCAATCTGAAGCAAACAGAAGAACATTTCGAGTTCGAAATTGCCGTTCCGGGCTATTCCAAAGAAGAAATCGAAATCACCATCGAAGGTGACCTGCTGAAAATCAGGGGCCACAAAAATGTAGAAGGAGAAGTGGCTGGTAAGGAATCCTATATCCTCGAAGAGTTTGATTACGAATCCTTCGAGCGTTGCTTCCGGCTATCTCCGGAAATAGCAAGGGACGAAGTGCACGCCGCATGCGAAAATGGGATTCTTCGACTCGTTTTCAAAGAAATCGCTAAACCTAGCGCCAAAAAACGAATCAAGGTTCCAGTCAGTTGATTGAAATCCCTGCACCGCCAAATAATATTTTGAACGAAAGCTTTGGGGTTGTGTAAAAAGTGTTACGCCGCCTTCGGCGGCGAAAGAAAATTTTGAATGAACGACGTTTTGCCTCATTTTGCTTTGCAAAATGAGGCAAAACGTCGTTCATTCAAAATAACATTTGGCGACGTCAGTCGCCAAATGAAGGCCTCCGGCCTTTTTACACAACCCTAACTTTCTTTCGCCGCCGAAGGCGGCGGAATACTTTTCACACAACCCCACGCCAGCCCGGGGCTTTTATACTACCATAGGCGTAATAAAAAAACATCAGCTATGAAAACCAGTTTTGAACGGGTATTAATAGGATTAGACCTTTCTGCTGCGGACAAAGGCATACTCCAGACGGCAGCAGCACTTGTTCCGGTGCTGGGGTGCAAGACGGTGTATTTCTTCCATGTAATGCCGGATTTTTCCATGCCTGCCGATATTGAAGTGGAATTTCATAAGGTATTTTCCACAGGGTATCCCGTAGACGAGAAGATTCGCGACAAAATTGCCCGTGATGTAGAGGCATTTTTTGGAACGCCGCCAGGTGTGGATATGCACATTGAGGTCGTAGAAGGAAAGCCCTTTCAGAAACTGGTACACTGGATAGAGGTCAAGGAAATTGATTTGCTTATCGTTGGGCACAAACAAGCCAGTGAGGGCAGCGGAATTGTGGCCCAAAGGGTGGCGCGGCAAAATAATTGTCATGTTTTATTCGTGCCCGCCGAAGGGAACCCCAATCTGCATAAAATCCTTGCTCCTGTAGATTTTTCAGAGCCTTCAGCCTGTGCCCTTAGGGTTGCGGAAAAAATTGCAAGCGCAAACAAGGGTAGCGAATTGCGTGCCTTATACGTGGTAGATATGCCCCCCGCTGACTATTATATGCGCTCCTTTGATAGTGATGGTTTCCGGGAGGTATTGCGGCAATCTGCAAAAACTGCCTTTGCCAATTTTATTAAAGACCAGGAATTTGATCATCCTGCTTTTCAGGAAATAATATTGGATAACCTAAATGCCAACGTAGCACAGCACATCGTCGAGTATGCCGCTACGATGAAAGCAGGGCTGATTGTGATTGGTGCACAGGGGCATTCAGCTTTTGAAAATATCCTCTTTGGAAGTGTTACGGAAAAAGTACTTGCCCGTGCCTTTGATAAGGCCCTGCTTATAGTCCGGGGTTGAAATCCACGCCTACCGGCGGCTTAAATATACCCCCGACAAAATAAAAGCCATGCCAATCACATGAGGCCATCCCACACGCTCTCCATCAGCAAGTCCCCAACCTAATGCAACGAGGGGCATGAGGTAGGCAACCATAGACCCAAACACAGGGGAGGTTTGCTGAATGAGCCGGAAAAATACAATGGTAGCAGCTACTGTTCCCATCATCGACAAAATAAAGACATATCCCAGAGCAGGCCATGCCTGGGGCATGGTTTCCATACGGACAAGAAAGTCGGTACCGGCAAACAAATATATGGCAAGTGGGATGGCCACCAAACCAAAAGAGGCTGAACTGATGAGCAAAGCGTTCATTTCTTTCAGGTATCTGCCAATAACATTGGTACTGGTGGCATAGCAAACAGATGAAAGCACAATCAGTAGTCCGTAAATGGCGTTACCCGTAGCCAGATTACCACTACTGGCCATAGCAATAAGTAAAATAGCTCCGATTAAGCCGAGCAGAACGCCCAATAAGCGGTAAAGGCCAAAGGCAACTTTGAAAAACATCACGCCGAGTACAAAGGTAAACAAGGGCGTCAACGAATTGAGGATGCCTGCCATGGCACTGCTGATATGTAGTTGTGCCGTAGAAAACAAAAATGCAGGTATCCCGCTCCCGGTCAGCCCCACAATCAGCAGAAAGGGGAGTTTGGACCAGTCCATAGCCCGATGCTTAAAAGCGAGGACAGGGAGAAAAGCAACTGCAGATATGGTCATGCGGAGGCAGGCGACCTGAGCTGGCGAGAAAGCCGATAGTGATTTTTTTATCAGGATAAAGGAAGTCCCCCAAATAAGACTGAGGAGCACAAGGGTCAGAAAAGCTTGGTTTTTCGATTGTGAGGGGCCGGTGTTGGTAACCTTTTCCACGTAGGACAGATGCTTTTATTTGGTGGGCAATATTAGAATAATCCCGGTTTCAGGAGGATTTTTCGCAATGACGCAATTAATAGTCTGTGGGGCGGATAATCAGTTGATCGCGTTCGGGACCAGTAGAGATCATAGAAACGGGAATTTCAAGGGAATGTTCCAGAAACTGAATAAAAGATCTCGCTTGCAGGGGTAGTTGGAAATATTCGGCAATTCCCGAAAGATTTTTTTGCCAACCCGGATGGGTTTCCCAGACTGGGTCTATTTCCGTTGCACAAAGGTCATAGGGCAGGTCGCCGCTTATGGTATCACCTATGCGATATGCAGTTGCCGAAAGGATTTCGGGGAAAGCGTTGAGTACATCGAGTTTAGTTACGGCGATTTGCGTAACGCCATTGACCATTGCAGCATAGCGCAGTTGGGGTAGGTCAATCCAGCCACAGCGCCGTGGCCTGCCCGTGGTTGCCCCAAACTCACTGCCTTCCTTGCGGAGCATTTCACCTGTCTCGTCGGTCAGTTCTGTTGGAAAAGGCCCGGAGCCTACGCGTGTGCAATAGGCTTTGGTAATACCGATGACTTCTCCGATTTTATCCGGAGAAACGCCAAGTCCGGTACAGACGCCAGCGGTAATGGTGTTGGAAGACGTAACGAAAGGATAGGTGCCGAAGTCAATATCGAGCATACTCCCTTGTGCCCCTTCCGCCAGGATTCTTTTTCCCTGGGAGAGGCTCCGGTTGATGAAGTACTCCCCATCAACAAACGACAAACGCCGGATTTCTTCAATTGCAGCAAACCAGGCGGCCTCTTCTTTTTCCAGGTCGAAATCTACAGGAGGATATATCGCAGCGAGGCTGAGGTGTTTGGCTTTCAGCGCAGCATACCGGTCGGATAGATCTGCTCTTTCAAGATCACCGACGCGCAGTCCGTTACGGCCGGTTTTATCCATATAGGTAGGGCCAATACCCCGGAGGGTAGAGCCAATTTTATCTGCCCCTTTGGCATTTTCGGAAAGCATGTCCAGGTAGCGGTGCGTGGGGAGGATAAGGTGGGCTTTGCGGGCAAGGAAGAGGCGCTCGAGAAAGGGCACCTGCACGGTAGAGAGCTGTTCGAGCTCTTTGGAAAGGGCGATAGGATCAATGACCACGCCATTACCGATGAGGTTAAGGGTTCCCTGCCGAAAAATACCGGAAGGTACTGTATGCAGGACAAACTTTTTGCCGTCGAAGCGGAGCGTATGCCCGGCATTGGGTCCTCCCTGGAATCGGGCAATAATATCATATCCGGGAGCCAGGTAATCTACGATTTTACCTTTCCCTTCGTCACCCCATTGCAATCCGAGAATAACGTCAATCTGCATAATATTCAGGTAGGTTTTGGTGTGTTTTCCGCCGAATTGCCGGTCAATGTTTCCTTTGTGCGGTCACAGGCACCTTTGCACTGACCATAGAGGTTGAGGGCATGGTGCGTAATATTGAAATGGAGCAGTTCGCCCATCATATTTTTGATCTGCTGTATCCGGGGGTCACAAAACTCCAGGACCTGGCCACAGTCCACACAAATGAGGTGGTCGTGCTGTTTGTAACCATAGGACTTTTCGTACTGTGCCAGGTTTTTGCCAAACTGGTGCTTTTTCACCAGGTCGCAGTTGACCAGTAGCTCCAGGGTATTATACACCGTTGCCCGGCTGACCCTGTAGTTTTGGTTTTTCATGTGGATATACAGCGCCTCTGCGTCGAAGTGATCCGAACGGCGGTAAATTTCTTCCAGAATGGCAAACCTTTCCGGCGTTTTCCGAAAGCCTTGCTGCCCCAGGTGGCCTTCGAAGATGTTTTTGACTTCTGCGATGACCTCCTCCCAATTGCGTTCTGCGCCCATGTCAGGTTTCAGTTGTGGTGCCTATCGGCAGGAAATAATGGGGGTAGTGTTAACATTACTCCGGTGTTGTGTAAAAAGATTTTCGCCGCCTGCAGCGGCGAAAGAAAATTTTGAATGGGGGTTGTGTAAAAAGCCCCCGGCTTTTCATTTGGCGGCTTGCGCCGCCAAATATTATTTTAAACAGACGTCATTTTCATTGATTTTGCGAAGCAAAATCAATGAAAATGACGTCTGTTTAAAATTTTCTTTTGCCGCCGAAGGCGGCGAAAGACTTTTTACACAGCCCCCATTCAAAATAATTATTGGCGGCACAAGCCGCCAAATAGCAAAATCGGGGTTTTTTACACAACCCCATAATATTTTGAATGAAACCGATGTGCATTCAAAATATGGTTTTTATCCTACCTGTCTTGAAAATTTGCACAAAGCCTGTTGGTGCAGGATATATAATGCGCTGCAAAGTTAAAACATTATTTTGTAGGCAGGGGTTTTGCCCCTCCGAGAAAAAGTGCGGATAATTTCGTTTTAGGGGATCAGTCTGCGCGGGTAACGGCGGAGATATTGTCAATAGTTTGCAGGGCGCGGATGGCCATATTGAGTTGATCGGTGTTGCGTACCTTCAATTTGATAATTCCTTCGAAGTAGCCTTCGTCCCCTTCGATAGACAAGGATCGGATATCGAGTCCGAGCTGGGTTGAAATCTGGTGGGTCAGGCGTTCGATAACACCGGGACCACTATCAATACCGGTAATGCGGAGTTCGGCAATGAAGGTAACATCATTGGTGAAGACCCACTCTGCTTTCATGATGCGGTAGCCATAGTTGGCCATCAGGTGGGTGGCATTAGGGCAGCCGACACGATGGATTTTCAGGCCGGCATTAGCAGTTAGGTAGGCGAAGATTTCATCGCCTTGTACGGGATTACAACAAGTGGCGATGCTGTACTGATAGCGTTCGGCAGGTTCTCCATTGATGAGCAACCGGGGTTTTATCCCGAGTTTGCGTTGATTTTCTTCGCGGGCAGCTATAGCCTGCTGCAGAGCAAGCGCGTTTTGGGCCCCGTTTTCGGCAGCGCGGTTGCTGACCAGCTTGTTGCCCTCGGATTTGAAGTTTTTAAAAATTTCCTGGATGCTGCGTTCTTCTGTAGCTAGGGCAAAGAAAAGTTCGGTTCGCGAAGGATAGCCATAAAATTTGACAATCGTATCTGCGCTCTCTTCAAAGTCGAGGTGGAGGTGGCGGATTTTGCGCTCGAGCATTTCCTTGCCGATTTCGCCTTTCCGGCGTTTTTCCTCCTTCATGGCCGAACGGATTTTGCTCTTGGCCTTACCGGTAATCACCATGCGTTCCCAGTCTTCGCTGGGTTTCTGGTTTTTTCCGGTAAAAATCTGCACCTGGTCGCCATTGCGGAGCACATAGTTCAAGGGGACGAGTTTATTGCTGACCTTGATAGAAACGCAGTGGTATCCGATATCGGTGTGGATGCTGAAGGCAAAATCCAGGGCAGTTGCGCCTTTAGGGAGGATACGCATATCGCCTTTGGGCGTATAGACATATACTTCTTCGCTGAAAAGGTTGTTGCTCTTGAAGTCAACCAGGAATTCTATAGCATCTCCGGTGGGGTCTTCCAGGATTTCACGCACGCTATCGAGCCAGCGCTTATATACGTCGGGGGCGTTGGTAATTCCTTTGTATTTCCAATGGGCGGCAACCCCGCGCTCGGCGATTTCGTCCATGCGCAGAGAGCGGATCTGGACCTCTACATATCTCCCCAAAGGACCTATTACGGTCGTGTGCAGGGATTCATAGCCATTGGATTTAGGTACGGTGATCCAGTCCTTGAGCCGGTCCGGAAGCGGGGTATGTACATCGGTAACGATGGAATATGCTTGCCAGCAAGTAAGTTTTTCCTTTTCTATAGGTACGTCCAGGACGATGCGCACGGCGAAAAGGTCATAAATTTCATTGAGGGGTATCCGCTTGGCTTTAATCTTTTTCCAGATGGAATAAATAGATTTTGGCCTTCCATAGATTTGGTAGGGGCACCCGATTTCGTCGAGGCGTGGCTTGAGCGGTTCTATAAAGGTCTGGATATAGCGTTCGCGCTCTTTTTTAGTCTCGCTGAGCTGTTCGGCTATTTCCTTGTAATCGGCAGGGTCTGTGATTTTCATGCACAGGTCCAGAAATTCGATTTTCACATTGTACAGACCGAGCCTGTGGGCTAGCGGGGCATAGATGAAATTCGTCTCTGCGGCAATTTTCATCTGTTTGTGCGGGGCCATAGAGCCAATGGTGCGCAGGTTGTGGAGGCGGTCGGCCATCTTGATGAGTACCACGCGCACATCATCTATTAGTGTACTAAGTACTTTTTTAAAATTTTCTGCCTGGGGGCTTTCCACTTCATAAGCGGCATCGAGCTTGGTTAGTCCATCTACGATAGCAGCGATCCGCTCTCCAAACTGGAGGCGGATGTCTTCCAGGGTAACGTCGGTATCTTCTACGACATCATGTAGCAGGGCACAGACAATAGCCGTAGGCCCCAGTCCGATTTCTTCCGCACAAATCCGGGCTACCGCAATAGGGTGTAAAATATATGGTTCGCCAGACTTGCGCCGCTGTGTGCTGTGTGCCTGTACGGCAATTTCATAGGCTTTCCGGATTTTTTGGCGGTCATTATCGTCCATGGGGACTTTAATGGCGCGCAAAAGCTGCCGGTAAGCATTCTGAATGAGCCTTTTTTCCTGTTCCTGTGTTCCAATCACGACGTCCTGCATATCCTATCCTTTCCTTTCTTGAATAACGATTGGGGGTTATTTTTTGCCGCCCCCGGAATTTACGATATTTTGAGAAGTAAATCACCTATTTAGAAAAAAATGGTTTAAATTTGCATTCGCTTTTTTAAAAGGGTTGTTTTCTAATAAAAAAACGGTTCAGGCCTAACAAAAAGTTCCTGAAAAGGGTTTTTAAGAATCAACCACTTTATACCCTGCGGGTATGGCGAAATTGGTAGACGTGCCAGACTTAGGATCTGGTGCCGCAAGGCGTGGGGGTTCGAGTCCCTCTACCCGCACAGCATTTCCGAGGTTGAAAAGTCCCATGTGTCCCCTGAGTGGATTGCTGCCCTCTTCAGGTAGCCGCAGCCTGCAGGGCAAGGGTAATTCAAAAGAAAGTTGTTAAAAATCTTTTTGGCCTTTTGTCCCCAAACAGCGTATTGGAGCATCAGCCGCAAAAGACTATTATGACAGCCTCCCGGCAATAGCCTCATTTTATCTAATATAAACGTTCAACATGCCAACTGTCGTTAGGGAAGAAACCGGCAATGCACAGGCGACGATCAGCGTTACCATCCATCATGCTGACTACCAAAATAAATACAACGAGGAAATCCGCAAATTGCAGGGTAAAGTAGAACTCAAAGGATTTCGGAAGGGCAAAGCGCCTGTCAGCCTTGTAACCAAAATGTACGGGCGCGGCGTATTGGTGGATATCATCAATTCCCTCGTCCAGGATACCCTTTTTGATTATATCGAAGAGCAAAAAATCCCTGTTCTCGGACAACCTCTTCAGAGTGCGTCCCAGGAAATGTATCTTTTTGACCCTAAAGATTCCCTGGATTACCTCTTTAGATTTGACGTGGGGATCGCACCAGATTTCGAGCTTCAGGGGCTTAACTCCGAATCAGTATTTTCCGTCCCGGTCCCGGAAATTCCGGATGAAATGGTAGAGGAAGAAAGCAATCATCTGCGCAATATGCATAAAGTGCAGGAAGATGTCCTCCCCCCCTATGAAGATCAAGACTTGCTCAGCTTTAAAGCAACGGAGGGCGCCCCCGATGGTGGCCTTAAGGAAAATGGCCTGGAGTCGAAATTCTCTGTGATTTTTGGCGACCTTACCGATGAGGCTAAAGAAAGTCTTCGCAATCTCGAACCAGGCAACGCTGTTTTCCTGGATATATTTGCACTGGAAAAAGACCGGGACCGCGACTTTGTTGCAAAATATCTGCTCCAAACAGAGCTGAAAGAAGATCAGGAGATTGGCCCTATTTTCCACCTCGCCCTGGATAAAGCTACCCGCAATTTGCCTTGTGCCCTCGACCAGGCATTCTATGACCAGGTTTTCGGCGAGGATGAGGTCCACAGCGAAGAAGAATACCGGACGGCCCTCAGAAACAATATTGCCGCATCCTTCAGGGCAAAATCCAACACCTTTTTTTATTGGGATGTACAGAAATTTCTGTTGGAACAAAATCCACTCTCCCTTCCAGATGCATTCCTGCAACGCTGGATCCTCGAAACCAACAAGGAAGCCGATGCCGCAATCATTGACAGGGAATATCAACTATTTGCCAATAACCTGAAATGGAGTATCCTGCGGAATAAAGTCATCCAACTGCACGAGCTTCAGGTTACCGAACAAGATGTTCAAGGGTATTTCGAAGCCCAAATGATGCAATACTTTAGCAGGATGCAAGGGCTTGATGCCCGATTTTTGGGCGGAATGATAAAGCGCCTTATGGAAGATGAAAAGCAGGTAGAAAAAGCAGTTGAGGAGATTATGTCCGGCAAAGTCCTGCAAATCCTTAGAAATAGCGTTACAATCCAGGAAGAGAAAATGAGCCTGGAGGATTTCGAGGCGCTCTACCAAAAAAGGGAAGAAGAGGTACGGGCATCACAGAAGTCCCTGCTTAAAGAGGAGGAAGAATAGTCCGGTACACTTTCTTTCTCTGCAGCCCTCAACCGACCTACGAAGTTTTTGTTATTATGATATCTGGTCAGTCGGGTAAAACCTGTTCAGTCTGGGGATGTATCTGCTGCTTGGGTTATGGTAGGTTATACGGTCGGGCACTCTTTTACTGAAAATACAAGACCCGGTTATTTTTTTATCGAAATTAAAAAACAGGATATGTTTCACAAGGATGAATTCATGAAATATGCTACCCGGCATCTGGGTATGAGTAGAATGCACCTCGAAAAATATGCCGATGCGACGATGCAGGTGGCTGTCCCCAATATTCGTGCCTTCACCCCGGCTGTAATAGAGGAGCGGACCATGAATATTATCAGTATGGATGTTTTCTCCCGCCTGATGATGGACCGCATCATTTTTCTTGGCGTTCCTATCTATGATGAAGTGGCAAATATCGTGCAGGCACAGTTGCTTTTTCTGGAATCCACAGATCCAAAGCGCGATATCCAGATTTTTATCAATAGCCCTGGTGGATCGGTGATTTCCGGCCTGGGTATCTACGACACGATGCAATACGTAACCCCGGATATCGGTACCATCTGTACGGGTATGGCAGCCTCTATGGGTGCTGTGTTGCTCGCCGCAGGAACTAAAGGTAAGCGCACAGGACTCTTCCATAGCCGCGTCATGATCCATCAGCCGCTCGGTGGTATGCAGGGGCAGGTTTCCGATATGGAAATTTATTACAATTTAATCAAAGAGCAACAAAAGGCACTCTACGATATCCTGAGCTACCATACAGGCAAACCCTATGAAACAATCGAAAAGGATTGTGACCGCGATAACTGGATGACCGCTAAAGATGCTATGGAATATGGCTTGCTCGATGAGGTCCTCGAGCGCAACAATCCCAAAAAACAGTTGAAGTAATTCGTATTCCCCTTGTCCAAAACAATATTTTAGCTATGCATAAGGGTAAAACCAATTACCAGTGTTCTTTTTGCGGCCGGGATAAAGCAGAATCCATGATGCTCATCGCGGGTATCAATGCACATATCTGTGACGCTTGTGTGGAACAAGCGCATAATATCGTGCAGGAGGAACTCTTCGGAAACAAAAAAAAGCAAGGTGGGGATCCTGCTAAATCAAAACTGAAAGGGAAACAATGGGCGGGCGAAACCTTTACCCCGCGGGATATAAAAGAGCACCTAGATCAGTATGTCATAGGCCAGGATGAGGCAAAAAAATATCTCTCGGTTGCTGTGTACAACCATTATAAGCGGATAAACAGTGACAAAAAGGATGATATTGAAATAGAAAAATCAAATATCCTCCTGGTTGGGCGCACGGGTACGGGCAAAACCCTGCTGGCCAAGACTATTGCTAAATTTCTGCACGTCCCCTTCGCTATCGTAGATGCTACAGTGCTTACAGAGGCTGGCTATGTCGGGGAAGATGTAGAAAGCATCCTGAGCCGCCTGCTACAGGTCTGTGACTACGATGTTGCTGCGGCTGAACGCGGTATTGTGTACATTGATGAAATTGATAAAATTGCCCGGAAAAGCGATAACCCCTCAATCACCCGCGATGTTTCAGGGGAAGGCGTACAGCAGGCACTCCTGAAAATGCTCGAAGGTACGGATGTAAATGTACCCCCACAGGGAGGGCGTAAACACCCGGAACAGAAAATGGTGAAAGTGAACACCGAAAATATCCTGTTTATCTGCGGAGGCGCTTTCGATGGTATCGAAAAAATTATCGCCCGTAGGGTGAATACCCAGGTAATCGGCTTTAAAAATGACGAAAGCCAGGTTGTAGATAAAGATAATCTCCTGCAGTATATCTCGCAGATGGATATGCGCAGCTACGGGCTCATCCCCGAATTAATCGGCCGGCTACCCGTCCTGACTTATCTCGAGCCCCTGGATCTGGATGCACTGATGCGTATCCTGGTAGAACCGCGCAACTCGCTAATCCGCCAATACCAAAAGCTCATGGAGATGGAAGGTATCTCGCTGAGCTTTACCGATGGGGCAATCCGGTGGATCGCTCAAAAAGCCCTCGATTTTAACCTGGGAGCCCGTGGCCTTCGCTCAATATGCGAGGCGATTATGACAGACGCTATGTTCGATTTGCCTTCCCAGAAAGAAAAAACGCATGTCCTCGTAGTGGATGAAGCGTATGCAGCCGAAAAATTGGGGCGCGCTAAACTGAATCGGCTTAAAGCGGCGTGAGCGGGTAAGGGTAGCGCACATCGGTGAGGAACAACCCTTCCGGGGGCACGCTGAGGTTCCTGGGAAGGCGCTCTCGGTGTAGAAAAGCCTGATCGAGCTGTGCTAAACTTATCCTGCCAAGTCCTACATCTATACACATGCCCACTACCAACCTGACCATTCCGCGCAGGAACCGGTTGGCTGCAATGTGATATACCAAGGTCTCCCGCTCCGGATGTTCTTCCCACTCGCTCCTGAAAAGCGTACATAAGGTTGTTTTTGCATCATGACCAGTCTTGCAAAGTGGAAAAAAATCCGCATACTGCAACAACTGGGCTGCTGCTGCCTGCATGAGACCGGGATCAGGCTTGTCCCGAAATGGAAAAAAATAGGCTGTCTCCCTGTTAAAGGGGTCCTTGCGGAAAGATAAATGGTATTCGTAGCTTCTGTAATACGCATCAAAACGCGCATGGGCGTCCCAATGAATAGGAAAAATCCGGTACAAGGCAATGTCTGCATCGAGCAGGCGGTTAATCCGTTGTAAAAATCCCGGGGGCAGCGCTCCACGAAAGTTGAAATGGGCAAAATATCGCCGTGCGTGTACTCCGGCATCGGTCCGGCCACATCCCGTAATGGCTGTTTCTGCACCAAGGACCATTGAAATAGCTATTTCCAGGCTTTCTTGTACGGAGGGCTCGTGTGGCTGGCGCTGCCAACCAGAGTACCGGGTGCCGTTGTAGGCGAGTTCCAGGAAGTACCGCTGCATGGATGCTTCCAATCCTTGTGACATGGTGCTGCTGTGTTATGACCTGCTGTGCATTGTCTGGCAGGGGAACTTTTAGAAAAAAGCCCGGCGCCTCTTAGAGCGGCGCCGGGCCGGGTTGTCTGGAACAGCAAGACTGCCCGAAGACAGCGTACTACATCCCAAACAAGGTTTAAGGTGCTTTGAAAAAAAAAGGGGAGCCAACTGCCCTTGCAGTAGGCGAATATGAAAACGAATGCCTTTGGGCATACCCGTTTGTAAACTTATTAAATAGGGGCGAAGGTGGAATATGTATCTTGGGATGAGCGTTCCAGGCAGGGGATTGCCTTATCAAAGATATATAAGCTTTGGAAACTTTAAAATAGCCAGCGGTATATTTTTTATTGTTTGCGGTAAAGCTTTAAAAAATACCGGTGGTAATAGCATGCGGTTTTTGGTGCCAGCAGATAATTTTTTGATCTGGATGAGGTTGTTTATCTGGGGTTAGCTCCTTCGCTTGGGTTGCGAGGTGGGAATAGCCTGCTTTTTTGAAAGCTGAAGCCGCAGGCTGACAAATGCATGCCTGGGCAATCCAGGGTAATAATACCGGGGCAGTTGACTCCCAAATGCCGCTGCATTGACCTGAATCATACCTGCATAGCGCACGTTGGCGAGGTTTTGAATCCCGAGGGAGGTCTCTATACCCGGGTGTTTTCGGGCATTGCGGTATCCGATTTTGAGATGGACGAGGAAATAGGCATCGCTGAAGACGCTGTTATCATCGCGCATAGGAAAGGCATCTACGTATTCGCTGTTGAGGATACCGAAAATGCCGACAGGCGACTGGACATCGAGTATGGCCGTTAACAAATGGGGTGGGGTGCCTGTGAGCGCATTGCCTGAATAATTGCGCCCGTTATCGGTAAAGTCGAGAAAGCGGTGCCGTGAAAAAGTATAACCTGCCCCCAGGCTGCCCTGCCATTGTCCTTGTAAAAACTGATAGCGCAGGGAAGGCTCGATTCCCAGATGTAAGGTTTTACCCGCGTTTATACCCACATACGCATCGAGGTCGGTCCGGCGGGAAACGAGGAGGTCTTTAACCCAAAGGGCATAAACAGAAATTTCGTAGCTGAGGCGCCCGCGCAGGTGGTTGCCCCGCGCTCCGAATTCGAGGTTCCAGCCTTTTTCAGGGAGTATTTCTGGATTGATATTTCCGGCAGGGGCAAGGGTTTCCTCCAGGGAGGGGGCGGCAAACCCATGGCCAAGGGTAGCGAAAAGCGCAGATTGTGCGCCAACCCCATAGCTGAGGGCAAGCCTGGGGGAGAAAACAGCAGGAAAATCCCGCGTGCCCCCCTGGTCACGCCCATCCCGCAAGTAATAATCGCGCAGATGGTAACTGGTGAGGTTCAAATTAAAACCGGCAGTGAAATTCCAACGCTCGCCCAGGAAAAGACGGCTTTCGGCAAAAAAGTTGCCGTATCGCCTTAATTCCTCCTGATCGCTCAAAAGGGTATCCAGACTACCCAGACGGGTGGCATTGGTCGTCCAGGTGTAGCGCTCCAGAAAATATTCTCCGCCAAGGAGCAAAGTTGGCGCAGGGCTCCAGGTGTTGGTACGGTATTCAAGCACTGCACGGCCTCCCATGCTCTGGCTGTTTTCCCGTAGAATATTAAATGGCCGGGATTCATAATTGTCGCGGAAGGTCGCAAATCCACTAACCCGGCTGTACAGCGATTTTCCCGCTGTATTTTCCCATATTGCCATACGGTGGGATATGGCGGCGAGGAGGCGCCCATAGTCTTCGAACCCCTTTATTGCAGCCCAGTTGGCAGCAGCTTTTTTGGGGTTTTCGTCGTAATCCTTCCGGTTGATGGAGCTGGGGATTTCGGCACGGGCCTCTGTGTATATCGCCAGGGCCGTGAATTCATGCCGGCCATTGCGGAGGGTGCCAAGCACGTTGAAACTGCTTCGCCGCGAAGTATTATTTTCGCGGTATCCGTCCGCACTCAGGCGGTTATAGTTGAGTTGTAAGCAGGTATTACCTTGATTTTCCGAGATAAAGGATCGGAAAACCTGTCGGCGCAGGCCGAAAGCGCCCCACTGGGACTGAGCGTCCAGGCGCGTCTCATCAGGGCCGTTTTGCGTTGTGTATGGCTGGAGTACAATGACACCACCAAGCCCTGCACCGAGGTGACTGGCACTGGGCCCTTTCCATACCTCTACCGACTCTAACAGGCTGAGATCAAAATCTTCCAGCGTAGTTTCCCCGGATCCGTTTGTCAATGGAATATCGCCGAGGTAAGCGCGGATTTTGGAGGTGCCAAAAAGGGAGCGGTTACCTATACCCCGGATGGTGATGCGGTTGGTACTGAGGGTTCCACTCTGCATATAGACTCCAGGTACACGGTTAAGGGCAGGCGCAGGGGAAACTTCACTATCGCTGAGCAATTCCCGCGATCCAATAACTTGTACCGAAGCAGGGGTGTACAGGGGGAAACGTATTGCAGGCGCTTCTACTACCACACCTTCCAGTTCAATCCCGGTCGGTGCCAGGCGGAGCAGGAGAAACGTTTCACCTGCCTTGAGAGTGTAGTCGAGGTCGGCAAAACCCAGGGCACTGACCTTAATCCGGGGACCCCGTACTACTATATTGAAAAATCCATCTGCATCCGAAAAAACCCCACCATCGCTACCCGGAAAAGTCAGGTGTGCATCCCGGATCGGAGAGCCGTCCTGCAAGTTAACCACCTGGCCCGAAAGCATGACCTGGGCATTAACTAATGTAGAAAACAAACAAAAAAACGCAAAAAGGATATATTTGTCAATAAAATGTGCCATCTTTGAAAAATACTTGTAAGCTGCCCCGTTTTCTCCCCGGCGTTTGGAACTTATTTGCCAGGGAATTAAATCATACAATACATGTCTAAAGATACCAAAGGAACAAACCGTGCCATTTCTATGGAACAGCGCACGTTCAAAACTACGATCAACTGTGGTAGCTGCTTACGTACGGTAACTCCCCTCCTCAATGAAGTACCAGGTATTGAACACTGGGAAGTGGATCTCAGGCACCCCGATCGCATCCTCAGGGTTCAAGGGAGGCACCTGGATATTTCTGCCATCGTTGAAGCTGTAGAGGAAGCTGGTTTCGAAATCGAGCCTATCCCACAGGACTAATACCGATACCCAGGATTTTTTGTCAGGTAAGCAGAAATCCTGAACATACGCCTGTTATACGGCATACAACCTCTTATAACTAACGCACAAAAACTTTGTGAGGGCTCCTTTCCCCTCATGAACCGGCAGGGATTTCGCGATACAAGGGAAATCCGGCCATAAATGCGTTGACCTGCTTTCGGATGTCGAGAAGTATGCCCTCGTCCTGGGGGTGGGCAAGTGCCTGGTCAATCCAATCTACTACCTGCAAACATTCGAATTCGCCAAAGCCACGGGTGGTGATAGCTGCGGTACCTATGCGGATACCTGAAGTTACCATAGGGGATTCGGTGTCGAAAGGCACCATGTTTTTATTAACAGTGATATCTGCTTTGCCCAGTGCTTCCTCTGCAATTTTTCCATTGAGATTTTTGGAACGCAAATCAATGAGCATCAAATGGTTGTCGGTTCCGCCAGATACAATATGGTATCCTTTTTGGAGGAAGGCATCGGCCATGATGTGGGCATTATGGGCCACCTGCCTGGCATATTTTTTGAAGGACGGCTGGAGTGCCTCGTGGAAAGCAGTAGCTTTTGCGGCAATGACGTGTTCCAGTGGGCCGCCTTGCATACCTGGAAAGACGGCACTGTTGAGGATCTGGGACATGCGGGTGAGCGTACCGTTCTTTTGGGTCCTTCCCCAGGGATTGTAAAAATTTTTGCCCATCATGATAATCCCGCCTCTTGGTCCGCGCAGGGTTTTGTGGGTAGTGGAAGTAATGATGTGGCAGTGTTCTATCGGATCATTGAGCAAGTCTGCGGCAATCAGACCGGCCGGATGGGCAATATCGGCAAGTAAAATAGCCCCGACTTTATCTGCTATTTCGCGAAAACGCCGGTAGTCCCAGTCGCGGGAATAGGCAGAAGCACCGCAAATCAGGAGT
>CAZGOT010000027.1:0-19167 GCA_964527495.1 uncultured Haliscomenobacter sp. | reverse complement strand
CCAAAAAGACGAAGTCCTCAGCGGCAGTGCTGTTGCAGCAACAATAGAAGGTCTGCGCCCTATGCTCATCGAAACACAGGCGCTGGTGAGCAAAGCGGTTTATGGTACCCCCCAGCGCTCAGCGACTGGTTTTGACCTGCGCCGACTCAGCATGCTCCTGGCTGTTCTGGAAAAACGTGCAGGACTGCCAATGGGCATTCATGATGTTTTTCTCAATATCGCAGGAGGCATCCGCGTAGATGACCCCGCTATAGACCTCGCTATCCTCAGCGCGCTGATTTCCTCCCTGGAAGACGTGGCCATCCCAGCTAATGTATGTTTCGCCGGAGAAATCGGCCTGTCCGGGGAAATCCGGGCAGTCACCCGTATCGAGCAACGGGTCCAAGAGGCGGATAGACTGGGTTTTAAGGCAATGTACTGCTCCAAATACAACCTCAAAGGACTAGACACCACCCGTTTTGGCCTTCGCCTGCATGGTATCGGGCGCATAGAGGAACTTTATTCCGCCTTGTTCGTTTAGCAATACGCATCTTCATTTCAACATAAGCTCGTGGCTACTCACTCCTTACCTCCTCCAGCGCCACTCGGCGGACAACATATCCTGCTCTTTGACGGCGTCTGCAACCTCTGCAACGGCACGGTTCAATTTCTAATCTGGGCAGACCGCAGAAAAAAACTCCTTTTTGCTTCCCTGCAATCTGATAAAGGACAACAAATCCTGCAACAACACCACTATTCGGGCCTTCCTCTCGAAACAGTTGTATTTTGCAGCGACCAAAAATTTTTTACCCATTCCAATGCCATCCTGGAGGTGTTTCGGATAATTGGATTCCCCTGGTCGTTGTTGTATTTCTTTAAAATAATTCCCAGGCCCTCGCGCGACCTCCTCTATCGTTGGATCGCCCGCAACCGCTATCACTGGTTTGGCAAAAAAGATAATTGCCTGCTGCCAACTCCCGAACTGCGCCAAAGGTTTCTTTAATATCCTCTCCTCCCACCTGATAAGCTGCGATACTCATAAAAATTATGCTATTTTTACTACGGGTAATCCTGCTACAACTTCTTTTTTCCAATATCTGCAAAACCAATCCTGAAAATCATGGCCGACAGAAGAACCTTTCTAAAAAATACAGTGCTGACAGCCGGTGCACTCAGCCTGCCTGCACATGACCTCCTTGCTGCCTGGTTCCAATCAATGCCCGGAAAGATGGAATTGCTGCGCAAAAATGTCGGATATTATACGGAACGCGGTGGCACAATCGGCTGGTACCTGCATGAAGATGGTATCGCGGTGATAGATACACAGTTCCCCGAACAGGCCGGCCACTTCATTGAACAACTCAAGCAAAAAATTAATAAGCCGGTAGATTTGTTGTTCAATACACACCATCACGGGGACCATACTGGTGGTAATATCGCCTTTAAAGATATCGCCAGGCATGTAGTCGCGCATGCGAATTCCAGGGCAAACCAGGAAAAAGTGGCTATCGAGCGGAAATCAGAAGCTCAGCAGCTTTATCCGGATATTATTTTTGAGAAAACATTCCGGAGGAAACTCGGGCGGGAGACTATCACCGCAAGCTATTTTGGGCCCGGTCATACCAATGGAGATATTGTCATACATTTCGAAAATGCCGATATCGCCCATGTTGGCGACCTCATGTTTAACCGCCGTTTTCCTTTTATTGACAAAACTGCCGGAGCATCCATTTCGAACTGGATTGAAGTCCTGGGGCAAATCCGGAATACATACGGAAAGGATACCCTCTTCCTATTTGGCCATGCCAACGATGGCTTCCCCGTAACTGGTAGCCGCGATGATCTCGCAGCTATGCAAAACTACCTCGGCCAGCTATTGAAATACGTGCAAAAAGCTATCGCAGAAGGCACCACCGAAAAAGATCTGATAGCCAAAACTACCGTTATTCCCGGTGCCGAGGAATGGAAAGGACAAGGGGTGGAACGCAGTATTGCTGCCGCTTATTTGGAGTTGAAAAAGTAGGGGTACGAAAAAAATATACCGCTGGAGCGGCACAAATTTTACCGGGCTTGAGTAAAAAAAATCCTTTACTGCCAGCAACATATAGTTCCTGCTGCCAAAGTTTGCAGCATGGCACAAAAACCTTATTTTTGCGGCTTTAAAAGAAAAACGCAAAAAGAGGAGCCATGCCCAAACATACTGAAATCGCACAAATCCTACAGCAATCCCCCGTCGGGACCCGGTTTATAGTAAAAGGCTGGGTTCGCGCCTTTCGCAATAACCGCTTTATCTCCCTAAATGACGGCTCCTGTGCCAGCAATCTGCAGATTGTTGTGGAACCGGAAAAATTTGATGAAGAACTCCTGCGCAGGATCAAATACCATGCCTGCATAGCGGTAGAAGGCGAACTGGCTGCCTCTCAAGGTAGCGGTCAAACTGTAGAACTGCTCGCCGGGCAAATTGAAATTCTGGGCGATACCAACCTGGAAGAATATCCCTTGCAACCCAAGCGCCAAACGGTTGAATTCCTGCGCCAAAAGGCCCACTTTCGCATGCGGACCAATACCTTTAGTGCGGTTTTCCGCATCCGGCATGGAGTTGCTTATGCTATACACAAATATTATAACGACCGTGGTTTTTATTATCTCCACGCCCCGATTATCACAGGTAGTGATGCGGAAGGTGCAGGGGAAATGTTCCGTGTTTCTGTCCTGAATCCTGAAAACCCGCCGCGCAATGCAGACGGAAGCATCAACTGGAGTGAAGATT
Source organism: uncultured Haliscomenobacter sp. (assembly GCA_964527495.1). Taxonomy (GTDB): domain Bacteria; phylum Bacteroidota; class Bacteroidia; order Chitinophagales; family Saprospiraceae; genus JADJPL01. Next base: position 16,418 of record CAZGOT010000027.1, on the reverse strand, counting down.
TCTTTGGCAAAGCAACCAATCTCACCGTTTCTGGTCAGCTCCAGGCAGAAATCGGGGCACTTGCCCTGGGCAAAGTGTACACTTTTGGTCCAACTTTCCGGGCAGAAAATTCTAACACCCCCAGACACCTTGCCGAATTCTGGATGATTGAACCCGAAATGGCCTTTTTTGATATTTTCGACAATATGGACCTGGCCGAAGATTTCTGTAAGTATCTCATCAACTTCATCCTCGACAATTACTCCGAAGACCTTCAATTCCTGGACCAACGCCTTCAGGAAGAAGAAAAAAATCTTCCAGCCGACAAGCGCCGCCCCATGGGCCTGATAGAGCAGTTGCGCTTCGTCGTGGATAACTCCTTCGAACGCATTACCTATACGGATGCTGTCCAGATCCTTCAAGCTTCAAAACCTTTTAAAAAAGGCCAGTTCGAATTTCCTGTCGAATGGGGTCGTGACTTGCAGGCCGAACACGAGCGTTTTCTCGTTGAAAAAGAATTCAAGAAACCCGTTATCGTGCGCAACTACCCCAAGGTAATCAAAGCCTTTTATATGCGCCTCAACGACGACGGAAACACTGTTGCGGCTATGGACGTCCTCTTTCCCGGTATCGGCGAGGTTATCGGAGGGTCTCAACGGGAAGAAAGATATGAACACCTGCTTGCCCGTATCCACGAAAACGGTATCCCTGAAGAAGAACTTTGGTGGTATCTGGAATTGCGCAAGTTTGGAGGTGCACCACATTCCGGATTTGGACTGGGATTCGAGCGCATCGTACAGTTTATTACCGGAATGGGTAATATCCGCGATGTAATCCCCTTCCCACGCACACCTGGATATGCCGAATTCTAAAACATTTCCACCGCATTCTAAAAGGAATAAGCCAAAAGCTGGATTTTGCAGCCATTTGGCTATCGAGGCCTTTTCAGCGTGCTTTTTTTACCGTATCTTTGTAGTGTTGATTTGTTAAGGCAAAAAAAAGCCGAACACAGAAATCTGGTCCGGCCTCAGCTAATAACAAATCATAATCTCATAAAAAAAAGACGACCTTACTGTAAAAACGGTGATTTGCCGTTTTTATTATCTTCTGAAAAATTAACTGCCTTACGCATTCATATATGGCAGTTTATCAGACATATTCCTTGGTTTGTATGTGCTATTGACAAGAAAATTGCTCAATAAGTTGTACAAATCAAGGAATTTTTTTTGAATAGTGCAAGTACATATTATTTTTTTGCCGTAGCAGGAACGTATAACATGTACAGAAAAATAAACGCATTTCCTTTTCAAACAGTTCAATATTCTTGTACAAGTCCCTAAAGTGCACTAAGTCAAGCCGAATATAAAAATCAAGGGCTGTCTCATGGATAATTTGCTGCGAAAGGCGACAAACTACTTTATGAGACAGCCCAACTACGAAGTAAAGGAATTATAGGACAAAGGTTACCGAAGGATAATCCTTCCAGTATTGATTAATCTACCTTCGGATGTTTCCAGCCTGTACAAATATAAACCTGCAGAGAGGCCATTTCTGTTCCAAATGTATTGATTTCCGCTAAACGCCTGTTGCTGGACCAATCTGCCATCGGGCGAAAAGACCCGCAGTCTGAGATCCTGAAAAGGCATGCCCTCCAGTTCAAAAGTCACTGCGCCAGGTGAGGGGTTAGGGTAAGCATTCACCCTTGCTCCTGGGAAAAAGGTTTCTTTTGTTGAGGTCAGTACCGTTACGAAATCCGGAAATTTATTCACTACATAGCGCACCTTACGGGTATTTTGAGGTGCCTGATCACTAAAAAATACCGTTGCGCGATTTTCCAGAATGGTCCCCGGAGCATTTCCGTTACGCTGGCCGACCCGAAACTCAACAAAACCTGTCCCCCCGGAAGACCCGGCGGGTAGCGGGGGCAGAACAACGCTATCTATGGTAATCCGCACAATACCATTTCCAAAAACTTCCATTGTATAGGGGTAGCTCCCGGGGCCTCCAACTACTTTTCGCGGATCGAAACCAACTGGGAGGGTATCCCGAATGACGACACGGGTTACCGTATCCCGCCCGGTATTTTTGAATAACACCTTGAACGTCACGTCCGTCTCCTGGGCGATGACCGAATCCCTATATCCTTTTGGGTAGGCCCTTAAATCAATGGCCTTAGGTGCGAGCGAAATTTCTTGAACATCAATCCCGATATACGGATCTGCCTCATTTTCAGGAAACATCGTAACTAATCCGGTCGTAAAGGTTTTTCCTGGCGTCACACAACCCTCGACAGCGGCTGTAGGGAAACTCCTTCCCGGGTGTCCGGCAGATTGTTCGACAACTGCCCGGAAAGTAGCACCTTCAGCAGGCATCTTGATCTTCGTTTCTTCCTGGGCTTTCAACTGGATATCGAGCTGGCGGAGTACAATATGATCCTGGATTACGATAGAGCGCCGGGAGGAGCGCATATCGCCAGTACCATCGTTCCGGATTTGAAAAATCACCGAATCCCCTTCGCAGGTCCCTTTGACGCTAAGGCTTGACAAATCCCAGTCGGGACTTGGTTTCAGGCAGCTCGTATCCGGAAATATGCGGGCAGCAACCAGTGCGGCCTGCCCTTCAGCGATACCGGAACACGCCATTTTTGCCTTTACCACAAAACGCCCACACTCTGCCGGGTTGATATTACCCAGGAGGAACCTGTACTTGCCATTAGGTAGCAACAGTTGCTGCCGGTTAGCGCTCAGGAAAGTAAGCTTAGGATCCAGGTCCAGGTCTACATAAGCATTTTCAGCCCTTGCAGTACCTATATTACAGTACGAGACGGTATATTCCAAGTTTTCGCAAACGGCGAGAAAGGGTGTTGCCACCTCCACTTCGAGGAAGGGGCAAGAGACCCCAGCCCTCATTGGAAAATTTACCCGGGCAGAATCATAGAAAGTGCGGAATTGTATCCGGGTACCCTCTAAGCTACAAGCCTCCCAGTACAAGTTGAGTGGTAGTGCACGCACCGTATAAGTACCCGTATCCACGGAAATCTGATAATATCCATTTTCATCGGTAGTAGCGTAGAAGACCCCTTTAGCACTTTCAGCCTGGACCAGCCAACCACCCAGCGATCGTTCGTTTGGATCAATATCACATTGGCTGTCTTCGTCCCAAATCACCCTACCGCTGATATAATTGCTCACTACAGCACCCAGGCCATCCGTTTTAATCAGGATCAGGTCGTTGAAAGAAGTCAATACCTGGGCATTGTAGCCCGTGATGATGAACCCACCATCTGCAGTAGGTTGGATATCGCGACCTTCTTCCGTTGCTGAGTTATCCCCGATATTTTTTTGCCACAAAACTGCACCTTTGGGGTCCAATTGAGCAACAAAAACATCCACATTCACCATATTAGTGACTTTCAGTCCGGTAATCACCAGGTTGCCGGAAGAAAGCTCGGCGATACCATTGGCTTCCTCTTCCTTTCCAGCCTCTCCAATCGTTTTTTCCCATTGCAGATTGCCCTGAACGTCGAACAAAGCGACGTAAGCATCGGAATTATCGTTGATTGTACCGGCAATAGCAATATTTCCGGCCTTGGTCAGCAACATATCCCGGACTTCTTCGCGATAAGGATTACTGATGCGTTTTTCCCAGACGACCGTACCGGTAGAATCGAGCCGGAAGAGTACGATATCGTTATCGAAACCTTTCTCATTTCTTGAGTTGCCGCCTACGACCAGATTACCCTGGGTGAGGAGAACCAGGGAAGTTGCTTCATCCGGTTTTGCAGTGCCAAAAGTTTTCAGCCAGCGAATGCTTCCGACCGGGTCGAATGTAGCAACAAACATATCTTCGTCTTCGTTGTCCTTGCGGACGAAGCCTACCACGGCAATGGTGCCATCAGGCCGGACAGCAGCGGAATTTACCCGTTCGATATTAGGGGATCCAAATTGCCTGCTCCACAATTTTTCGCCTTTGCGATTGATTTTGAGCAGGTAGATATCTTCATTAGATCCAATTTCCTTGCTGATAGTACCAACGATCAGGAAGTTGCCATCGGGTAAAGAGAGGATAGCGCGGGGCTGTTCCTGATAGCCTTCATCAAAGAAGGCTTTCCATACGATGCGGCCGTCCACATCCGTACGGAGGATAAAAATATCCTGGTCATTATCATTGCCAAAAGATTCCCCGAAGCCAGCCACGACGAAACCATGGTCTTCTGTTTGTAAAACCGCCCAGCCTTCATCGGTTTTTTCACCCCCGAAGCTAAATTGCCAGCCCTGGCCATTGGCCTGATAAGGGCTGAGGCACTGAAATAGAAGCAGCATAAGCCACCCCGCCGCCCTAAGGGCAGCAAATAAGATCGTGTGAGGAGCAGGTCTGCTTTTCATGAGGTAACTCTTTTTTACGTTTATCTATTTAATTAGTACAAATGTGCTTGCTTTAAACCGCAAAGAAAAAGACAAAAAAATAGATTTGTTGAAAAAAAAGGAATAATTATACAAATAAAAACTGTTCACTATTTTTTGAAAATATTTAATTTCAATGAATTATATTTGTATTCAAATATTTTAATTGTTGATTAGTTTTAAAAATGGAAAATAGTCAATTAGTGTACCTGTTGTCGGCCCTTGGGAAGGGGGAGTTGCGGGAGTTGCGCAAATGGCTGATTTCCCCGATCCACAATCAGCGGGACGACGTGGTGCGTTTATTTGATTACCTGACAGAAAAAGAACGTCTTCACGACGAAAAAAAACTTACCAAAGCCATAATTTTCAAAAAACTTTTTCCAAAAGACGCGTATGATGATGCGAAGCTGCGCCAGGCAGTATATTTTCTACAAAAAAGTGCAGAGGAATACCTTGCATACCGGGAGTTCCAGCGCGATGAGATCCGTTCCGGACTAGCGCTTGCTGAAGTGTTCCGGCGGAAAAACCTGGACCGCCTGCTGGAAAAGACGCTCAAGAAACTCCAGGAGGATCTCGAAACCGGCCAACTCAAGGACGAGACCTATCTGGAAAACCAGTACCTTTTTCAAACAATCGAATATCAGTATATTTCTGAAAAGAAACGCTCTCCTGACACCAATCTTCAAGCCTATTCGGATGCACTTGACCTGCGCTTCATCGCTGGCAAGCTTCGCATCGCCTCCCTCATCACGGCTGTACAGAAGGTGTACAAACAGGATATTTCCATTGGTCTGCTGGACGAAACCCTGATTGCGGTAGAAGAAAAGGAGCTGATGCGCCATCCGGCCATTGCTGTTTATTATTATGTGTATAAAGCCCTTAGCGACAATACCCGGGAAGACTATTTTTTTAGCCTCAAAGAGACCTTTTTTCTCTATGGCCATTTTTTTTCCCTGGAGGAGCAGCGGGACATCCTGCTGTTGGCGGTCAATTATTGTATTGCCAAGATGAACATCGGGGCGGCAAATTTTATCGGCGAAGCATTTGATTTATATAAGCGGGGGATTGAGAGTGGTGCACTGCTCGATAAGGGCGTCCTCAACCACCTCACCTTCATCAATATTGTCATTACCGGGGCCACCTTGCGGCAATTTGACTGGGTGCGCTGGTTTATTCAGAATTTCCAGCAATATCTCGCCCCACAATACCGGGAGAATTTTGTTTGTTATTCCCTCGCTAAGCTGCATTTTGAGCAAAGAGAATATGCCCAAGCCCAGAAGTTGCTCATGCAGTTCGACTATGACGAAATTTTGTTCAATCTCAGTGCCAAATCTATGCTCATAAAGATATATTACGAAGAAGGCGAATACGGCGTACTGGATTCCCTTCTGGAGAGCCTCCGGACCTACATCAACCGAAAAAAAGCCATTGCTTACCACAAGAATATTTACAACAATCTCATCCGGTTTACCAAACGGCTCATCCGGCTTAGCCCTTACGACAAAGCACAAAAAGCGAAACTCCGCCAGGAAATAGAAGCAGCCAATCCCCTACCAGAGCGGAAATGGCTCCTGGAACAGCTCGACAACCTGTAGCGTATTATTGTTGTTGAATTTTGGAGTACTTGCGTTTCCGGCAATATTAAATACCACCACAAATATTTTTTGTCCATATGCAGTTGATTACCGTTGAGCATAAAGATACCTGGAAACTGTTTCATCAGGTGCCGCACCGGGTCTACCAGGGCGATCCCAACTGGATTGCACCCCTTGAACACGATGTGGAGCATATCTTTGATCCTGAGAAGAATACCGCATGGAAAGAAGGTACTGCCAGGTGCTTTGTATTGCTCGATGAGGCAGGAATCCCTGCCGGCCGTATTGCGGCTTTCATTGACCATGCCGCCAACCGCTTACAGGAATACCCCATTGGCGGGATAGGTTTTTTTGAGTGTGTGCGGCGCGTGGACTTTGCCATGGCGCTTTTCGCCTATGCAGAAGAATTTTTAAGCAAGCACGGAGCTAAAATTGCAGAAGGCCCGGTAAATTTTGGCGAGCGGGAAAAATTCTGGGGCCTGCTGGTCCGTGGTTTTGACCCTCCCTTATATCAGGAAAACTACCATCCTTCCTATTACAAGGATTTTTTCCTTCAGGCAGGTTACCTGCCTTACGAACAAATCCTCACCTATACCGGATTTTCAAAAAATATTCCCTTTGAGCGTTTTGCTGCTATTGCCAGCCGGCAAAAGGAACGCTATCCCCTTCATGTAGAGGCAATGGACTACAATTCCCTGGAAAAGTTTGCGTCAGATTTTGCAGAGGTGTACAATGCCTCCTTTGCTGTTTTTGAACATTTTCATCCCGTAACGCCCGAGCTGGTGCGCAACATGCTGCTTCAAGCAAAGCCCATAGCAGATACGCATATCGCAGCTATTGCCTACCACGGCGAATCCCCTGCTGGTTTCATTGCCCTTTATCCCGATATCAACCCCCTGCTGCGCCATGCAAAAGGAAAACTTAACTGGTGGACTACACCTGTATTTCTTCTAAAAAAGCGGTTTACCCGCACCTATAACGCCAAGGGTCTGGGCTTTGGCATCCATCCCGAGTTTCAATCGAAAGGCATATTCGCCATTTTGCTCGATTTCCTGTGTAGCAAGCGCAATGTTCATCGCTACCCACAGATGTTTCTTGCAGGCATCCGTGCCCATAACCATGCGATCCGCAGCATCTACATAAAAATGGATGTACGGGTAGACCGCATCCACATCAGCTTACGAAAAGCCCTGGAACCGGGCATTGTAATAACCCCCAATGAATTTACAGAACCTTATTAGGCATGTTAAGCCGGGTATGCCTCTGGACGGAAATTTTTGCTTCTTGATATAGCCTCTGCACACTATTTGCTGGCACAAAATAGTGTCAGCGTCTCTTGCGGAGTTCTTCGAGGAATTTTTCCAGTTCGTGTTCGTCGTAAATCAGCACTTCACGAGGCTTGCTTCCTTCGCTAGGCCCGGTGATGCCCATGGCTTCCAACTGATCCATTATCCTGCCTGCGCGGTTATAACCAAGTTTAAGCCGTCGTTGAATCATGGAGGTGGATCCATGTTGGCTCTGGACTACAAGCCGGGCGGCATCTTCGAAAAATTCGTCTAAATCGGAATATTTAAGGTCGGCGGCACCCGGAGTGCTGTCTTCCCCATGATATTCGGGGAGGTAATAGGGCTCCGGATACCCTGGCTGTTTTTCGATAAATTCCACCACACGTTCCACTTCAGGGGTATCTATAAAAGCGCCCTGAAGCCGGATTGTTTCCCCACCGACACTAAGCAGCATATCCCCTCGCCCAATAAGCTGATCTGCGCCCCCACCATCCAGGATAGTACGCGAATCTACTTTAGACGTAACCTTATACGCAATACGTGCCGGAAAATTCGCCTTGATAATCCCGGTGATAATATTGACCGAAGGGCGCTGGGTCGCAAGGACCAAATGGATACCTACGGCACGGGAAAGCTGTGCCAAACGGCCGATAGGCAGTTCTACCTCTTTACCTGCCGTCATGATGAGATCGGCAAACTCATCAATGACCAGTACGATAAAAGGCAGGAAGCGGTTACCCTTCAGCGGACTGAGGCGGCGCTGAACAAATTTATCGTTGTATTCCCGAATATTGCGGACGGATGCTTTTTTGAGCAGGTCGTATCGGGTGTCCATCTCGATACACAGCGAATTAAGTGTATGGATGACCTTGGTGGTATCTGTGATTATCGGCTCTTCCTGGTTGGGCAGGAAAGCCAGAAAGTGGTTTTCCAGTTGGCTATAGGGGGAAAGTTCGACTTTTTTAGGATCTACCAGCACCAGTTTTACCTGCGAGGGATGTTTTTTATACAGGATAGACATCAGGATTGCATTGATACCCACGGACTTACCCTGCCCGGTTGCACCTGCTACGAGGAGGTGAGGCATTTTTGTCAGGTCAGCTACGAAGACCTCATTTGTAATAGTTTTGCCGAGGGCGATAGGGAGGTCCATTTTAGCCCGTTTGAATTTTTCGGACATCAGCACCTCTTTCATAGAAACCACCTGTTTCTTTTTATTCGGGACCTCTATACCGATAGTCCCTTTCCCTGGGATTGGGGCAATAATCCGGATACCCAGAGCGGCGAGGCTTAGGGCTATATCGTCTTCGAGGTTTTTGATACGGGAGATCCGCACGCCGGGAGCGGGTACAATTTCATATAAGGTAACCGTTGGACCTATGGTAGCGCGGATTTTGGTGATTTCGATTTTATAGTGGAGCAGGGTTTCAATAATCTGGTCTTTGTGGGTTTCCAGTTCTTCCCGGTCAATTTCCACTTTATGGTCGGAGTAATCGTTGAGTAGGGCAATTACCGGATGCTCGTATGAAGAGAGCTCGAGCGTCGGGTCGTAAGGTTCGCTAAAGTGCTCATCTTCTCCTGCGGGTGCAAAGGACGGTGAGCCCGGGCTTACAGGTTCGAGATTGGGGCCGGGCGTTAGGGAGGAGGATCCGGAAATTTCCAGGTCGGTATTTTTTTCTGTCCTGGCTTTGTCCCGAACGACCTCTGCCTCTTCGATCAGGTCGAAGGATAGTTGGTTGGGTGAAGTAGGCTCTTCCGGGGAAGAAGGCTTTTCTTCCGTTGGGCGGGTATTGGCATTTGTTTTGGATCGCAGGAGGACCCCTTCCTCTTCGAGTCGTTCCGAAGGGCGTTTAGGGCCCCACTGGCCTTTCAGCAAATCATCTGCAGCATATTTCAATTCCTCCCAAACCTGGGCAAGGGAGGTCAATTCGTTGAAATTCGGGTTTCGGCTCCAGACCAACAGACCCAGCGAAAGGGCGAGGAAAAGAGCGATCATACCTATTGTGCCCACAAACCCGAAAAGCCAGTTATTGATTGCTTCTCCGATACCCCCTCCCCAGGGGAAAAGGGCATTGGGAAAGAAAAACTCCAGTAATACCGAAAGCACGAGCATCCAGAGCAGGGCAGTACGAACACGCGGCCAAAAGGCAGCTAAGGGGGAGCGCCGGATAAATGCCCTTCCGAGAATCGTCAACACATAAACGATAAAAAAAGAAGGCAGGCCAAAGAGATAATAAAAGAAAAAGTTGGACACAATAGCGCCCAGCCGCCCAAGCCAGTTGGCCATTTCGAAATCCCCGTTGAGCAACAGTTCCCAGGAAAAGCGCAGTACCCGGTCCTGGTCTATTTTCCAGGTAAACAGATAGGAAGTGAAGGCAATGAAAAAATAAAAAGCAAAAAAGAGAAAGACGACACCCGCAAGCTTGGGGATACGTTCGTCGTTCACGTCCATCCGTAAAAATAATTGTCCGCGCCCCGCTTTGCTTTTTGCAGCCATGAATACCGGCTTTTTTGGGTTTATTAAATTAATGACAAAACTCTGCATTTATCCCCACCTGAACAAAAAAAACACGAAAAGATTTTACCACAAAAAATTATCAATAATTTGTTTTATTTAATTTTTTGTTTTACCTTAGCGTTTAAATAGACAGGACATCTCCGGCAAGGGCAAATTTGTTGTTTGTTCAGCTATTTGCGTGGTACCGAAAAAGAGATGTACAAATTTTAGGAATACTATTAATCAACAAATACTTTCAACGCATGATACGCGATGATCGGATCCAGTTAAACGAGCGGTTCCGCAAGGTTTTTAACCTTTTGGTAGAACGCGGCGATATTGTGCCCAATGACCGGGGTGGAAAAGGGATAGGCGATTTTGCTGAAAAAATTCTTGGAAACCGCTCCTATGGGCATATTGTCCGGGCTTTTCTCAACGAAGAAGATAAGCGCTGTATTGATTACAGGCATGCCCGTACCCTTTGCCGGGAATATGGCATCAACGAGTCTTATCTGATTGATGGCGTTGGCTCCCCGTTTGGATTCGACCTGCCGAGTGCAGCTCAGGCCAGCGAACCAGCATCCGCCTATCGCAAAGCCAATGTACTTTTCACCTCTGTAGAAGCTTTTGCCGGTTCGACAGTGGACGTGGGCAGCTTCTCGCGGGAAGAACATCAGTTTTTCAGTATTCCAGACCTGCGTGGCAATGGACTGGTCGCTTTTCCTATTCACGGCAACAGTATGGAACCCGTTATACAGGATGGTGATGTCATCGTCTGCCGCGAGCTCCAGACCCTGAACGAGATCCGGGATAATAAAATCTATGCAGTCAAAAATAATGGAAAAATCTGGGTCAAGTATGTTCAAAAAATAACGGATAAAAATAACCGTATCGTACGCCTTAAGCTGATTTCAGCTAACCATTTGGAATATGACCCTTTTTTCGAAGAGGTCAACGAATATACCCGGCTGTACCAGGTAGTGCGCAAAATCAGTGAGTTGGAATAGTCTCCACGGACATCTATTCTTCACCCCAATGGGTTTTGTGCATTTTATCCGGCCTGCCTGGAAGATTTGCACAAAACCCAATGGTGCCGGGCTATCTTAATATTGAACAAAGACCGCCTGCCGGGGACCAAGCCTTTCGAACATCACAGGTTACCTATTACTGTCGCCCTACTACAGGGTGTCAAAGGTTACCCCATCGCTGTCGCATAGCTTCATACAGCATTATTCCGGCTGCCACCGATACATTCAGCGAATCGGTTGTGCCTTTCTGGGGAATTACGAAAACTTCACTGGCGGCTGTCCGAAGGGCAGGGCTTATCCCCTCCCCTTCCGCTCCGAGAATCATCGCCACAGGAAGGCGCAAATCGAGGTCAAACAGATATTTCTCTGCCCTCAAGTCACTCGCCATTACCTGGATACCCGATTGCTTTAAAAGCTCTACGGCCTCCCCCAGTCCAGGCTCCCGACAAACAGGCAAGTGGGCTAATGCGCCCGCCGAGGTTTTCATCGCTTCAGCATTGATCCAGGCAGTTTGCTTTCTTGGCACTACCAGTCCGTGCGCTCCGCAAACTTCTGCTGTCCGGGCAATCGCACCAAAATTGCGCACATCCGTAATCCCATCGAGAATTAAAAAAAGTGGAGTTTCCCCTCGCTCAAAAACGCTTGGAAGTACCTGCTCGAGGCGGTAAAAAGAAATAGCAGAGATTAAAGCGACTACCCCCTGGTGGTTGCCTCTTGTCCATTTCCCCATCCGTTCCTTAGGTACAACTGCCATCGGAATCCCTTCTGCTTTACACAACTGTCGCACCTCTTTTTCAAATTCTCCGCGCACCCCCTGTTGCAAAATGATTTTATCCACAGAAAGCCCTGCACGAACAGCATCCAGGACAGGATGCCGACCAAAAATAATCTCCTTGTTTGGTACCTCCATCAAAATCGTATCAATTACATTTTCGTAATCTACATGACTTGCATAAAAAATGTAGTATATCCGCCAATAAGAAAAGGCTTTTTTCCTAATTTGCATGCCTTATCTATATCACAAGCTAATACAAACCAATGAAACTTTTTCCTGATACAGGCAAATTTTCCAAAATAATGCCGTGCCCCGGTCGCATTTTCCTATTTATCCCTTTCTTGTTGACAACACTTCTCCTCCATTCACAACAAAACCTCTCTACCCAACAAGTAGTGGAAAAAGCTCGGGTTGCAGCCACAGAAAACGGTATTGCAGCGGCCGACCTCACCGACCTGCTTATCACAGACCAGTATCAAAGTGCACATAATGGCGTCACCCATGTGTACCTGCAACAACGTTTGTCCGGAATCCCCATACATAATGCCATTGCTGGTATGCATTTGAACCAGGATGGTAAAGTAGTCTATTTTTCAGGGCGATTCTTCAGAAATATTGCAGCACGTGCAGATTTGCCTACCCCTCGCAAAGATGCCAAAGTGGCACTCAGGAATACCCTTGGATTCCTTGGCCTGCCCACCCTCTCCCTGCCTTTACTGCCACGGAGCAATGGCCCCCTGCAGCTGGAAGACAAAACCCTGTCCCGGTCACCCATACCTATAGAACTCCTCTGTCGGCCCCAACCCGACAGCAGCCTGAAACTCTGCTGGCAAATTGGGATTCACGACCCACGAAACCAAGATTATCACGTGGTTTTTGTGGACGCCGCCGATGGTAACATCCTGAACACTTATAACCGGACGATTTACTGCCATTTTGGTCCAACTACAGAACACGAAGCCTGCTTACAATCCCATGTTTACCAATCCGGATCACAAAAGGCGGAGGAAACCCAGTCACCTTCCACAATCCTTGCAGACCAGGCAGCTTACCGGATATTTCCCTTACCGCTGGAAAGTCCGACCGACGGAACTCAAGTCCTTCTCCTTAACCCTGCAGACCCCAAAGCCTCCCCCTTTGGATGGCATGATGTCAATGGAATAGCAGGAGCAGAATATACAACCACAAGAGGTAATAATGTTTTTGCCTATACCGACCGCAACAATGACGATGCCTCAGATGGTAACCTGCCTGACGGGGGACCAGAACTGATTTTTGACTTTCCTTTCTCCAGCAACCTCGAACCCACTGATCAACCCCACCCTGTAATTACGCAACTTTTTTACCTCAACAATGCCATCCATGACCTGGCTTATCATTATGGTTTCAATGAACTTGCAGGAAATTTTCAGGAGAATAATTATCGAAAGGGTGGCAGGGAAAAAGATGGAGTCATTGCGCAGGCCCAGGATGGTGGCGGTGTCAATAACGCTAATTTCCTTACTTTGCCCGATGGCGAACCAGGGGTTATGCAGATGTACTTATGGACACCAAGCAACGATTTCCTATTGCGCATCGAGTCTCCCACAAATATCTCGGGCCTTGTGCAAACCGGTGGTGCCTCCTTCGGCCCGCTCATTTCTTCCAAAAAAACTACCGGACTGGTCGTACCCGCTGTGGACAGCGTGAGAAGTAACCTGGCTTGTAGCTCAATTTCCAATGTCGCCGATATCCGCGGCAATATCGCCCTGATTACCCGGGGAACCTGTACCTTCAAGGAAAAAACCCTGCGAGCTGTCCAGGCAGGTGCTATTGGAGTCATTATTGCCAACAATCAAGACCAAATACTCACCATGGGAGGCGATAATAGTGCTCCAACCCCTAATATTCCAGCCGTTTTAGTCAAATCTTCCGATGCAGCAAGGATACAGACCGAACTCAACCTCGGCAGGGCGGTAACTGCAACTATTGGCTTTCAGGGGACGGGGCCTGCACTGCGCGATGCAAGCCTGGACAATGGTATTATTGCCCACGAATATGCACACGGAATTTCCAACCGCCTCACTGCAGGGCCCTCCAAAGTAGACTGCCTGTTCAACGATGAAGCGATGGGCGAGGGATGGAGCGATTTTTTCACCCTCATTTCCACCGTAAAACCTGGTCAATCCGGCTCACAAGCTAAAAGTATTGGCACTTATGCCGCACGTCAAGGTAGCCAGGGATCCGGTATTCGCAGGATGCCTTATTCTACCAATATGAACATCAATAACCAAACCTACAAAGATATTATCGGTACCCGCCCGGCCAGTGCTACAACCCGTGTCCCGCATCCGGTTGGTGAAGTATGGACCGCAATTCTCTGGGATCTCTACTGGGCTATGTCCGACCGCTATGGCTGGGACCCTGATCCCAAACAAGGAAATGCCGGCAACAACAAGGCTATTCAGCTCGTCATGGATGGAATGAAACTTCAACCTTGCAACCCAGGATTTACAGACGGCCGAGATGCCATACTCGCTGCCGACCTTCTGAACAATAATGGAGCAAACCAATGTTTGATATGGGAGGCTTTTGCCAGGCGCGGTATTGGATACAGTGCCCGCCAAGGAAGTACCGACGACCGCAATGATGGTATACAGGCATTTGATTTGCCTCCCTCCTGCCGAAATATAGTAGAACTTCAAAAAACTTCTACCCCGACGATACAAGCCGGAGAAGTTTTTGAAGTTACCCTGCAGGTCAATAATTATAAGAACGCCGCCGTGAGCGATGTCCGGATTCAGGACTTGCTCCCCGAAAATACTACCTTCGTAGCTGGTTCCGTGACCGGTGCAAGTCGGGATTCTCTCCAAAACAAGACCCTTTGGCTGGAAATAGGCAACCTGCCAGCAGGTGCTTCCCGGAAAATTACCTATCAATTGCGTGCTGCTGTAGACAAATATTCTATTCCTGCCTTTTCAGACGATATGGAGAATGGGCCATCTAACTGGTCCGTAACTGCCATCAAAGGCGATAATTCCTGGATACTAAGCACTCCAATAAGTGCTGCAGCAGGCAAACTGAGCTGGAACATTCCTGCCATGCTCACTGAAAACGACCATGCGCTACAATTAGCTAAACCTCTGGAAATCGCAGGTAAAAAGCCGGTTCTGCGCTTTTTTCACCGATATTTTACCCAGGAAACGTATGACGGTGGCGTTGTAGAATATGCCTTTGAGGGCAGTAATACCTGGAACGCTGTCCCGGATAGCCTCATCTTCCGACAACCCTATGTGCGCCCACTCTTTAACAACGCATTTGGAGTAGCCCGAATCAATGGCTTTTCAGGTGCAGGGCCACAAAGCTTTCAGGCCAGTTATCTGGATTTCTCTCCTTTTATTGGCAGAAAAATCCGGCTCCGCTTTCGTTTTGCCACCAACCAGGAGCCCGCCGGACGAGGGGGGCTTACCCTTCCGGGGTGGTCCATAGACCAGGTGGAGTTAATGGATGTAACCGCTTATTCCTCAGAGGCCTGTTTGTCAACAAAAGAAGGCGACCGGATATGTTCGGCTTCCAGCGAATGGGGTACTATCGTAGAACCTTCCCTTACACCAACCCCTGTTTCAGTTCTTTCCACCACAGGCAAGTTCAAGATTTTTCCCAACCCTGCCCAGGATGTACTTTTTGTAGAAGGACTATCCAGTCACGACTTCGGACCTAAATCCGTGGCACTTTTCAGCCCGGACGGCAGAAAAGTTTTGGATTGGCCTTCCTGGTACCCGGAAAATGGCCAGCTTACTACCTTTCCGCTGCACGGAGTATCTGCAGGATTTTATCTCCTCCGGATTACCTCCTCAGAAGGCATTTATATGGAAAAAATTATTGTACACTGATAGAGGATCCTCCTGACCCTTTCGATTTGTAGTATAAGGTCACCTGGCAGAGTCTATTTCTTCGGGATAGAAAGAGCGACATTCCATGGACATCTTACGGAGTAGAGAGCTACACCGGTAGCGATCCTCTCTGTAATGCTCATACATATTATCCAAATGGTTGACACAACGGGCAATACCCATTTCATCCGCCCAGCGAAGCAGTCCCTTGGGATAATTGACCCCCAGCGTCATTGCAAGGTCAATATCATCCCGGGAAGCAACACCCCAGTAAAGCGCATCTGCTGCCTCATTGATTAACATGCAAAGAATCCTTTCGAAAATAGCATGTCCCTGGCGATAATCTTCCCGGGGGGCTGGGCGGGACATCCCGCCGGAATAGTCATAAAAACCTTTACCGGATTTTCTGCCCAACAATCCCGCTTCCACCATTTTCTGCTGTGTCAGCGAGGGACGATAGCGGGGATCATAAAAAAAACCTTCATACACATACCTGGTGGCTGCGAAGTTGATATCCTGCCCAATGTAATCCATCAGGGCGAATGGTCCCATCTTAAAGCCACCAATCTCTGTCATAGCCCAGTCAATCGTTTCAGGAGTAGCGATACCTTCTTCCATTAAGCGCAATGCCTCCCCATAGAAGGGACGTGCGATGCGATTTACAATAAACCCTGGAGTATCCTTGGCGATTACTGGCGTTTTTCCCCAGTCTTTCAGAATCATCACGACCTTTTGCACTATTTCCGGGGCAGTTTGTACAGCAGGGATGACTTCTACCAGTTGCATCAGCGGTGCAGGGTTGAAAAAATGGACACCCAGAATCCTCCTGGATGCATCCAGGGTGCCTGCAGAAGCAATTGCCGAAACCGAAAGAGCGGAGGTATTCGTCGCGAGGATACAGTCCCGGGTAACAATATCTTCGAGGGAATGAAATAGTTGTTGTTTTGCTGTGAGATGCTCGGAGATAGCTTCACAAAGTATAG
>CAZGOT010000026.1:0-19313 GCA_964527495.1 uncultured Haliscomenobacter sp. | reverse complement strand
GCGAAAGAAAATTTTGAATAGACGCCATTTTATTTCATTTTGCGAAGCAAAATGAGATAAAACGGCGTCCATTCAAAAAGAAATTTGGCGGCGCAAGCCGCCAAATGACTTTAAAAAAGCTTTTATGAAAAAGACCATTGTTCTCTTTTTTTTCGCCTGTTTTTTGGTTGATTTAGACGGACTATGGGCGCAGGGGAAGTTGAAAATGGTCGCTTCGGCATCGGAGCCGTATTTTCCTGGTCGCGAATGGGAGGTTCGTATGCCTGGATCTATGGGTCTGGATTCCGCAAAAATTGTGGGTGCGGTGGCCTTTGCCATTGAGGCCGAGAGTGAGAACCCGCGTAACATGGAGCTTTCGCATTATCAATCCTTTGGTAAAGAGCCATTTGGAGATGGTATAGGGTTATTCAAGGAGCGGGGGGCACCTACAGGGTTAATTATTTATAAAGGATATATTGTGGCTTCCTGGGGGGAGCCGGAACGGGTAGATATGACCCATAGTGTTACGAAGAGTTTTCTTTCTACTGTTGTTGGGGTGGCTTATGATAAGGGGTTGATCCCGGACCTTCATGAAAAAGTATATCTTTCCCAGGCACCAGTCCATGTTTTGGATCCTGATCCTTTTGAAAACCGGGCTGCGCGCATAGGTCAGCCTATGCTTTTGGAGCTTTTTTCCACTCCGCATAACCGTAAAATTACCTGGGATCATTTGCTGCGTCAGACGAGTGACTGGGAAGGAACGTTGTGGGAGAAGCCGGACTGGGCAGATCGTCCAGCTACAAACCCAGCTGAATGGTATCAGCGGGTTTATCAGGAACCTGGGAATGTATATGAATACAACGATGTTCGGGTAAACGTCTTATCGCTGGCCGCACTGAATATCTGGAGACGGCCGCTGCCGGAAGTTCTCCGGGAAAATATTATGGATCCTATTGGGGCATCTTCAACCTGGCGTTGGTATGGTTATAAAAACTCCTGGATAGTACTGGACGGCAGTATGGTTCAATCGGTGAGCGGCGGGGGTCACTGGGGAGGAGGGATGTTTATTAATGCTTATGATATGGCGCGATTTGGCTATTTGACTCTGCGCCGGGGTAAGTGGAAGGACCGGCAATTAATTTCCGAGCGGTGGCTGGAAATGGCGCGCACTCCTACCCCATCGCAGCCGACATACGGATTTATGAACTATTTCCTGAATACGGATAAAAAGCTATTGCCAAGTGCTTCTGAAAAGGTCTTTTATCATCTGGGTAATGGCACGAACATGGTATATGTTGACCCAGAGCATGATTTGGTGATCGTTGCACGGTGGATAAAGAATACTTCCATGGATGGTTTGGTTGGCCGGGTAATAGATGCGCTGCCGAAATAAAGGCTCGAAGCGGCAAGGGTTTTCTTTGGTGCAGAATTAGAAAATGAGCAATGAGACCAGTTTCAGAGGATCGGATCCAGGCGATTGATGCGCTGCGCGGCTTTGCACTTTGGGGAATTGTGATTGTGCATATGGTCGAGCAGTTTTTGGGGGGATATCCACCCCCGGGGATGTCGGATTATGCGGTACATATTCCCTTAGACCTTCAGGTAAAAGCGTTAAACCGGGCGATTTTTCTCAGCAAATTTTTCACTATTTTTTCCTTGTTGTTCGGGTTAAGTTTTTTTATTCAGATGGACCGGGCAGGTCGGCGGGGCCAGCCGTTTGCTGGAAAATTTGTGTGGCGGCTGGTTTTACTTTTTTTTATTGGCATGTTTCACAATCTTTTTTTCCGGGGAGATATTTTAACTGTATATGCTTTGCTCGGGCTGCTACTGGTTCTATTTTACCGTGCGCCGTCGTGGGTATTACTCACGACGGCAGGCGGGATAATTGCAGGTTTGCCAAGGTACATTGTGTTATGGGTAAAGCTGCGTTGGAGTTCGCCGATGAGTATGGCAGAGCGGGGATTATTTGAGGCAGGGAATATGGAATATTATCAGGTAGCAAAAACAGGAGGATTACTGGATATTTTTGCCTTGAATATTTGGGAAGGCTGGTTGGGAAAAATGGCGTTTCAGTTTGACATTTTTGGTCGGGGGTATTTGACTTTTGCCATGTTTTTGATTGGTCTGTGGCTTGGTCGGAAAGGATTTTTTGAGCAGTTTACTGAGCGGAAGAAGATGCTTTACGGCATTTTTACTGCTGGATTATTGATTGCAGCATTGTTATATCCTGTTCATACTGCGTTGCTGGATCGTTTTGATGGTCGGTCCTGGCGGACTATCTTCGGATTGACGGTCCAGGATATTTATAATCTTGCACTGAGCAGTTCTATCGTGACTTTATTTTTAGTACTGTATACCCAGTCGTTTTCCAGAAAGGTATTGGGCATATTCGTTCCTTATGGCAGGATGGCCTTGAGTAATTACGTCGGGCAGACCGTAGCAGGCACATTTATTTTTTTTGGTTGGGGGCTAGGATTACTTGGAAGTATTGGTGCAGCGCAGGCGGTACTTATTGGACAGGGTATTATTGCTATACAGATACTATTCAGCAGTATTTGGTTAAAATATTTCCGCTATGGGCCATTGGAGTGGTTGTGGAGGTCGGGAACTTACCGGAGTTGGCAACCCTTAGTAAAGTGAGGAACAGGAGGTACAGGCAGCAGGGGGCATATTATCCCGGGAAGCTAAAATCAATTTCGGTATTATCTCCGATATTAAGGCTTTGACGAAGGCCGGTAATAGAAGTATCGTTACCCACAACTGATTTTTGCAGGACTACTTCCCGGATTGAGGTAAAATTTCCTATGATAGAATCTTTGACGATGGCATAATGGATTTGGACATTATTTCCAATGGTAACATGTGGGCCGATAATAGCATTGACGATGAGGCAATTTTCTCCAATACTAACGGGATGGATGATGATAGAATTATCGAATGGGGGGAGATTGGAAGAAGCGTAGCCTTCGCGATCGAGGAGTGTGGCATTAGTTTGGAGTAGGACCTCTTTTTTGCCACAATCAAACCAATTATCTACTTCGATACCTGAAAAAACAGCCCCTTTTTCGATCATATGCATAAGGGCATCTGTGAGGGGAAATTCCCCATCGCTACTGATATTATTTTCAATATTGTATTCTAAAGCTTCTACGAGCAGGGGAACTTCTTTGATGCGGTAGAATCCCACCATTGCAAGGTTCGACTTGGGAATTTTAGGTTTTTCGACCATAAACCTGACCCTGGAATCTTCGGCATATTCTACTACGCCGAAAGCTCTTGGGTCCTGAACTTTTTTGACTCCCACACAGGAATGCGGTTCCTGGAGTACCCGGTTAAAATCTACATCAATAATAGAGTCGCCAAAAAAGACGATAATTTCGTCGGCGTCGCGAAAATATTCCCGTGCGGTCCAGAGTGCGTGGGCAGAACCTTTGCGTTCTTCCTGGGTAATAAATGTTTTGGTGATATTGGGGTAAGTTTGTTCCACATAGTCCCGGATTTTCTCTCCGAGATAGCCGATGATAAAAACAAACTCCTGAACGCCGGCTTGAATGAGCTGGTCGAGAATAAAAGAGAGGATAGGTTTTCCTGCTACCGGGATAAGTGGTTTAGGTTGGGTGTAGGTGAGAGGGCGCAGCCTTGCGCCTGCTCCGGCGACAGGAATGACAGCTTTCATGGCAATAATTTAGTGCTTAAGACAGTGTTTCCTGTAAAGGGGCCGGCTGGCGGGGAGGTTATTCCCCGCCGGACAGGGCCGCAGCACCACCAACAATTTCCAAAATTTCTTTGGTAATAGTTTCCTGGCGGGCTTTGTTATAGCTAAGACGGAGATCGCGGAGCAGTTCGCTTGCATTTTCCGTGGCTTTGTCCATTGCAGTCATACGTGCACCATGTTCGGAAGCCTGCGTATCGAGGTTACATTTAAAGAACTGGGTTTTGAGGATACTTGGAACGAGGTATTCGAGCAGTTGAGTTTTATCTGGTTCGAAGATATAATCTGCCCGCATGCCAGAGGATTTATCTTGAGAGGAGAGCTTGGCGACGGGCAGGAACTGTTCGATTTCTGGAATTTGGACACCGGCATTTTTAAAGCGGCCGTAAGCAACATCAACGCGATCGTAGGTTTTGTTGAGGAAAGCGTCCATAAGTTGTTGGGCAACACCGGAAACGGATTCGAAGCTCAGGTTGTTGAAAAGGAGGACATAATCCCCATTGACATTACAATCTGGGTAACGTTTGCGAAAAAACTCGTAGCCACGTTTGCCGATACAAAGGATTTCTACATTTCCTTTTGCACGTTGGGCGGCATATTTGTGTTCAATTGCTGCGACTGCTGCTTTTTGGACGTTGGAGTTAAAAGCGCCGCAAAGGCCCCGATTGGAAGTAATGACTACGATGCATACTTTTTCGATAGGTCTTTCCTGGCTAAAAACAGAAGCGGTATCCCCTTCCAGGTTCGACAGGATATTGCGGAGCATCCCGTTGAGTTTTTCGGAATAGGGGCGCATCTGCTGGATGGCCTGTTGGGCACGGCGCAACTTAGCAGCCGAAACCATTTTCATAGCTTTGGTAATTTGCTGGGTATTTACTACCGATTGGATGCGTTCCCTGACTTCTTTTAAATTTCCTGGCATAAGAAAAAATTGAGGGTTGCGCGATAAGGCGCAAGCATAATTTCTATAAAAGGGCGTTGAAACATTTATGGGCTACACGGTAGATTTTGAATTTGGACATCGCATTCAAAATCCAGCGTGTAGCCCGGGCTATTGGGAAAACCCCGATAGCAACAGGTATTATTTCTTATATTGTTTTGCCAAATCAGCAGCGAGTGTACGCAGGCGGTCTGTATCTTCTTTTTCCAGTTTACCTGCCTTAAAGTTTTCAAGGATTTCCGGATGACTTTGTTCGAGGGTGGTGAGGAACACCATTTCAAAGTCATACATTTTATTGACAGGAACATCCCTAAGCAGACCGTTGGTACCCAGGAAGATGATGGCAACTTGTTTTTCCACCGACACTGGTGCGTACTGGGGTTGTTTGAGGATTTCGACGTTGCGCTTACCTTTTTCGAGGACTGCCATAGTTGAGGCATCGAGGTCGGAGCCAAATTTCGAGAATGCCTCTAATTCGCGATACTGGGCCTGATCGAGTTTCAGTGTACCGGCGACTTTTTTCATTGACTTGATCTGTGCGGAACCCCCTACCCTGGAAACGGAAATACCGACGTTGATTGCAGGGCGAATCCCAGCGTTGAAGAGGTTGGATTCCAGGAAGATTTGTCCATCGGTAATGGAAATCACGTTTGTTGGGATATACGCAGAGACGTCGCCGGCCTGGGTTTCGATGATTGGCAAAGCGGTTAGAGAACCTCCGCCTTTTACGAGGGGCTGACCACTGCTATCTTTAGCCTTCATCAGGGATTCGGGGAGGTCATTCATATTGCGTGCAATTTCATCATTGGCGATAACTTTGGCTGCACGTTCCAGGAGGCGGGAGTGCAGGTAGAATACATCGCCAGGATAGGCTTCGCGCCCGGGTGGGCGACGGAGGAGTAGGGAGACTTCCCGGTATGCGACCGCTTGTTTGGAGAGGTCATCATAGATAATCAATGCCGGGCGGCCTGTATCGCGGAAGAACTCGCCAATACAAGCACCGGCGAAAGGTGCGAAGAACTGGATTGGAGCGGGGTCAGAAGCAGAAGCAGAAACAATAACCGTATAGTCCATAGCGCCATTATCCTGGAGGATTTTAGCGACCTGGGCGACGGTAGAGGCTTTTTGTCCGCATGCAACATAGATACAGTACACCGGTTTTCCGGCATCAAAGAATTCTTTCTGGTTGATAATCGTATCGAGTGCGATAGCGGTTTTACCCGTTTGGCGGTCACCGATAATAAGCTCGCGTTGTCCCCGTCCAATTGGAATCATGGCATCGATTGCTGTGATACCTGTTTGGAGTGGGTCAGACACGGGTTGACGGAAGATAACCCCGGGTGCTTTGCGCTCGAGGGGCATTTCGTATTTATCACCTGCGATAGGTCCGCGGCCATCAATTGGTTGGCCGAGAGGATTAACGACGCGGCCGATAAAGCCTTCTCCGACTTCGATGGAGGCGATACGGCCTGTACGGTGTACGCGGGAGCCTTCGCGGATATTATCGCCGGCGCCCATCAATACGACGCCCACGTTATCTTCTTCGAGGTTGAGGACGATTGCCTGCACGCCTGTTTCAAATTCAACCAGCTCACCGGATTGGGCATTATTGAGGCCATAAACGCGGGCGATACCATCACCAACCTGCAGTACAGTACCATATTCTTCCAGTTCGGCAGTATTACTTAAACCGGAAATTTGCTGCTTAAGGATTTGCGATATTTCTTCAGGTCTTACATCTATCATATTGCATAATTTTTTGCCCTTGCGGAGCGGGATGAATCATAAACGTTTTAGCGATATCAACGAGGAAGCCAATGGGGGGCACAGGCCTTATCTGGCTTCAATTTTTGATTCGTAAAGGTTAATTTTGAATTCCTTTTTGAGGCTATCGAGTTTGTATTTTAAGCTGGCATTGTACACATTGCCCTCTACTTCGAGGATATATCCGCCCATAAGTTTGGGGTCAACAGCTGTAATGATTTCGGCATTTTCGAAGCCCACGGAGCTGGATTCGATTTTGCTTTTCAACGCTTCGACCTGTTTTTGTGGGAGGGGTGCGGCGGAAATAATTTTAACAACGGAGATATGTTTCAGTTTTCTGTATTGATCCAGGAAAGCGCTGATAACTTCGGTCAGGATACCCTCTCGTTGTTTTCCTGCCAGGATCAGCATGAACTTGAGTGTGAGGTCGTCGAGTTTGCCACTGAATAATTTTTCCAGGATGGTTCTTTTTTTAGAAAACTGGATAACCGGGCTTTTGAGAAAAGCGGTGAAGTCTTTGTTTTCCCTGGTGAGGGAATACAGAGCTTCCATATCGGATTTAACAGTATCCAATTTATTTAACTCTATGGCGAGGTCGAGCAAGGATTTGGCGTATCTGGCCGCAACTTTTTTGACTGACATGCGCTATGTTTTTGATTCAGGAATTAATTAAGCTTAAAATCGTCCACAAGTTTTTGGACCAAAGCTTCCTGGTTAGATTTATCCTGGAGCTCGCGCATCAGCAGTTTTTCGGCGATAGAAATGGCCATTGCGCCCACTTCATTTTTGATATTGGTCATGACTTCGAGTTTCATGTGCTCGATATCTTTTTTTGCAGCAACGACGATATTGCGAGCTTCTTCCTTGGCTTCTTCCTTGGCAGATTTCACGATATTCTCGCCTGCTTCTTTTGCTTCCTTCAGGATTCTGGAACGTTCTTCCTGGGCTTCCCGCAGGAGTTGTTCGTTATGTGCCTGTAATTTGGCCATATCTTCCCTAGCGCGTTTTGCTTCATCCAGGGAGTGTTGAATATCTTCTTCCCGTTTTTTGAGCATTTGTTGGATAGGCTTGAACGCGAAGCGGGCCAGGACGCTCCAGACGAGCAGGAAGATGAGGGTGGTCCAGAAAAAGATCCCGAAATCCGGGAGGATGGGGGAGAAAGTTGAGCCCAATATGACCATATTAAATATCTCTTTATGCTGTTGATTAAATTATTGAAGTTGGGGTTATGAAGGAGGTACGACCGGCCAATCGCAGGCCGTACTTCCTTTTTTCACCCTTGGGTGGCACATTTTCTTAGAAGAAGAATGCACCTACGATAGCGAACAGCGCTGCGCCTTCGATAAGAGCTGCGGCGATGATCATTGTCGTACGGATGTCACCGGTTACTTCCGGTTGACGGGCGATAGCTTCCATGGCGCGGCCACCGATCTGGCCGATGCCGATGCCTGCGCCGAGAACGGCTAAACCGGCACCAACAGCTCCCAATGTTCCAGTCATTTTGGTAGGTTTTATGATAATGTATAAAAAATTTCTGGTTTCTGGTTTCTCAGGTTTAATGATGCTCTTCGATAGCGGCACCTATATATAGAGACGTCAGCAGGGCGAAGATGAAAGCCTGCAGGAACGCTACGAACAATTCCAGGAGGTTCATAATAAATACGAAAGCTACCGTGAGGAAGCTGCCGCTAATGACGCCACCTACACTTTTTCCATTATCGCCAAGGATAAAGACCATGCCGACAAGGCATAGGATAATGACGTGGCCCGCGGTAATATTTGCAAAAAGACGGATAAGCAAGGTAAAAGGCTTAATAAACACCCCGGCGAATTCGATAGGGGCGAGCATAAAGCGGATGGGAACGGGCACACCTGGCATCCAGAAAATGTGTTGCCAGTAGTGGCGGTTACCACTGATGGTGACTACGATGAGGGTAAAGAAGGCCAGAGCGGCAGTGGTTGCCAGGTTTCCTGTTACGTTGGCGCTTCCCGGGAAAAAGGGGACCAAGCCGAGGAGGTTGCATACCAGAACAAAAAAGAAGAGGGACATTACGAAAGGCATATACTTTTCGTAGTGGTGACCGATATTAGGCTTAACGACTTCATCCCGGAGGAAAGTAAAAATCGGCTCTATAAACGATTGCAGGCCTTTTGGTGCCTGACCGTCCCGTTGCTCATAAGATTTGCGCACGCTAAAGAAAATCCAGAAGAGGATTAGCGTAGCGAGCAGCATGGTGAAAACATTTTTTGTAATAGAGAAATCTATCCAGGAGGATGTTTTCAGAAAATGTCCGGGGCTTTCGAGCTCAAAAGATTGATCTCCACTATAGGCATAACGGACATCGCTATCCTCTTTTCCACCTGTTCGGTCAATATGGTGTACTTCCATTCCCTCATTCCAGCCTTTGATACGTTTTACATCACCGTGGTCGAGTACATACCCGTTTACGACTTTGTGTCCGTGCTCGAAAGCACTTGACATGAAGATGTCCAGTCCCCTATCTTCTGCATACAGGATGCAGGGAAGCGGAATATGGACATCGCCAAAAACGTGAAATTCATTAGCATCCGAAATGTGTTCGATAACATATTCGAAATAAGGCTTTTCCTCATGGGGATTTTTTTCAGCGCGCAGATGGAAGGCGCAAAAAAAGAGCAGGGAGGCAGCGATATATTTGGTCCGAATTTTCATAAAAATTCTTTCAATATTTGGTTTTTTCTAAGCCGGTGCAAAGGTAAAATCTTTAACGCGTTTAAAAAAAGGAAATGCACTTTTTTTCAAAGCATTTAAAATCTGGAATACCTGATTGCCAAATAATTAGAAATCCTTTTTGAGCCCTCTCCATCAGGTAAAGCCGGAGGGTATTTCAAAGCACAAAAAGAACGGAATAAAAAAGGATAAATATCCAAATATTATTCTGCATTAATGCTTTTTTGCAGGTGAGTTTATTTTGTTTTCGACTATTTCGACGAGAGGAGGAAAAGAAGTGTGGGTAAAATAAAAACAGGCACAATCGGCTTCAGGAAAGCCACACAGTTAGTGTATATTTACACCAACAATCTAATGCCCATATGCATACTACAGACTTATTGATTATTGGTTCGGGGATTGGCGGGTTAACGACTGCCATTAAGTTGGCAGAAGAACGGCCTGACTGGGAGATTACCGTACTAACAAAGACCAGTGAGGGAGAGAGCAATACCCGTTATGCGCAGGGAGGGGTAGCTGCTGTATGGGACGGAGCGACGGATTCGTTCACGAAGCATAAGGAGGACACACTCGATGCTGGTGATGGACTTTGTGATGAAAGGGTGGTAGATATTGTAGTGACGGAAGGTCCGGACAGGGTTCGGGATATTATTGCCTGGGGTGCCCGTTTTGACAAAAAGGATAACAATTATGATCTGGGCAGGGAAGGCGGGCATTCTGAAAACCGCATCTTGCACTATAAAGATTTGACGGGCTGGGAGATACAGCGTACCTTGATGGAAAAGGCCAAGCAATACCCCAATATCGTCTTGCACGAGCATTTTTTTGCTGTTGATCTGATTACGCAGCACCATCTCGGATATGTGGTGACCCGTTTAATGCCGGACATTGAATGTTATGGTGCGTATGTACTGAATAAGCAGACTGGCGGAATTGAGACGTTTTTATCCCGGCTTACCATTCTGGCCACGGGAGGTGCGGGGCAAGTTTATCGCAATACCACGAACCCGGTTATTGCCTCCGGTGATGGCATTGCGATGGTTTATCGGGCAAAAGGTTGGACAGAGAATATGGAGTTCGTTCAGTTCCACCCAACTGCGCTATTTAACCCGGCGGGAGAAAATCCGGTTTTTCTGGTTTCTGAAGCAGTACGTGGCTTTGGAGGGATATTAAAAACCAGGGAAGGGTCAACTTTCATGGAAAAGTACGACCGTCGGGCTTCTTTGGCACCGAGAGATATTGTAGCACGTGCCATTGACAATGAGATGAAGCTGCGCGGTGAGGAATGTATGTATCTCGACTGCAGGCATCTGGACATGGAGGCCTTTGTAGCACATTTCCCAACTATACATTCTAAATGTCTGGGCCTCGGAATTGATCCCGGGAAACAGATGATCCCGGTAGTGCCGGCCTGTCATTACCTTTGTGGGGGGATTAAGACAGACACCGACGGACAGACTTCTATCCGACGGCTTTATGCTGTAGGGGAATGTACCAGTTCCGGTTTGCACGGTGCCAACCGTCTTGCATCAAACTCTCTTTTGGAGGCCTTGGTTTTTGCGGAGCGGATTGCCCGGCACATCCTCGGGTACGCTGGTGATTGTCCTCTTAAAACAGGTATTCCGGACTGGAATGCGGGTGGTACGACAGATCCGAAGGAGATGGTACTCATCACACAGAGTACCAAGGAATTAAAGGAAATCATGAGCAATTATGTGGGGATTGTCCGCTCTAATGTTCGTTTGCAGCGTGCTTTGCATCGGCTTGACCTGCTCTACCGGGAAACGGAAGAAATGTATAATGCGACAACGATCAGCCCACAACTGTGTGAATTGCGCAACTTGATCACCATTGCGTATTTAATAACCCGGGCGGCAAGTATGCGGCGGGAAAGCAGGGGTTTGCACTACACTACGGATTACCCTTCCAAGCAAGCATTTGTACAAACTATTATTTTGTAGGAGGGGTATAAATATGAAATTTTGCCCAGCCAAGACGTTGGAGCAGGTGCATTGTAGAAACGCGCATAACGCCAAGTCCATAGGTGACGCTTCTTCGGAAATTAATAGAGGAAGCTTCTTTAAAATATTTAGTCGGGCAAGTCACTTCGGCGATATGGAACCCTGCGTAGATAATTTGGGAGAGCATTTCATTATCGAAAACGAAGTCGTCTGAATTGGCTTCAAAGTGTATAGTTTCAAGCACCCTGCGATCAAAAGCGCGATATCCGGTATGGTATTCGGACAGTTTATAGCTCACCATCAGGTTTTGGGCAAAGGTGAGAAATCGGTTGGCGATATACTTATATAGAGGCATTCCACCAGCAAGGGCACCTTTTCCGAGAATGCGGGAGCCAAGGACGACGGGATACAGGTCGGAACCTATAATACTGGCCATAGCAGGGATTAATTTGGGCGTATATTGATAGTCTGGGTGAAGCATAATAATGATATCCGCCTGAATTTCGAGCGCTTTTCGGTAGAGGGATTTCTGGTTGCCCCCATATCCCCTGTTTTGCTCATGTACGATTACATGGGGAATCCCGAGTTGTCTGGCGAGGACTGAGGTATTGTCTTTGCTGGCATCATCGCAGAGGATGATTTCGTCCACAATATCCATGGGAATTTCCCGATAAGTCTTTTCCAGCGTCTGTTCGGCATTATATGCAGGCAACACCACGACCACTTTTTTTCCATTGACCATATATCCTGATTTTAAGGCAAAAATAGGGTGCCGGAAGGGATTTTTCAGGACATTGGCAGAACAATGGGTAAATTGGGAGGATAAAATACTTTATGATGTTAACAATGTATATTCTTCCAGTTGGGCATTGAGCATGTGGATTTCCTGGCAAGCAAAGCGGGCGAGGTCACTGATATAGGCTTGATCGAAGCGGAATTCAATTCCGGCGGCCTGATAAATTTCCCGTATAGGGCGGGTATTTCCGAGGCGCATCGCTGCGATATAATTTTCAACAGCTTTTTGGGGATTTTGCCGATACTGTTTCCAGATCGCAATAGCCCCTAATTGGGCTATGCCATACTCGATGTAATAAAAGGGGGCTTCGAAGATATGGAGTTGTTTATGCCAGAGGAATTCCAGATATCGGTCGAGACCGGAGAAATCCACAACGGAAGAAGAGAAGGAGTGGAGGATTTTGAGCCAGTGTTCTTTTCTTTCTTCGCGGCTATGGTTGGGATTGAGATAAAGCCAATCTTGAAATTTATCTACGGTAACGATCCAGGGGAGTACTTTCAGGACATTTTCGAGTTGGTTGATACGAGCGCGGAGGAGTTCGTACCTACCTGGAAAAAAGACCTCCCAATTATCCATAGTAAGGAGCTCCATGGTCATCGCAGCAAGTTCGGATACTTCTGAGGGGAATCGGCGGGAGGAGAGCAGCGGGAAGCTTCGGGTTTGATAGAAGTGGATAGCGTGGCCACATTCGTGCATGAAAGTACGTACATCGTTTAGGGAGCCGGTAGCGTTCATAAAGATAAAAGGCATCCGTTGGACCTGGAGGGGGATGTTATAGCCTCCAGGGCTTTTTCCGGGTCGTGACTCAATATCCAGGAGGTTTTGATCTTGCATTTGGGAGATGATGGTACCAAATTCGGGATGGATGAGGGAGAGGCAGTGGATACTTTTTTCCACCAGATCGGTGGTATCCTGGAAAGGGTGCAATGGATTTTCTCCCATGACATCCACGTTCAGGTCCCAGGGGCGCAGGCTGCTAATCTGGAGTTTTTGCTTGCGCAGGTCGTAGAGTTCATCGAGTATGGGCAGGATTTCACTTTTAACGGCTTCGTGCAGGTCGTAGCAATCCTGTGGGGAGTAGTCGAATCGGTTGAGGTGGCGAAAAGCGAAGTCCCGGTAGTTGTCGAAACCCGCATTGAGGGCGAGCTGGTGGCGTCGGTGAAGGAGTTCATCGAACAGATCTTCGAGGTGTTCGGAATCTTCCAGTATGCGTTCGTTTATTTTCTGATATACCTGGGCTCTTTTGGATCGGTCGCGTTCTTCGAGCAAGAACCCGGCTTTTTGCAGGGTCATTTGTTTGCCATCGAGGCCAACGGTCATCTGGGAAAAGATGCGGCCATATTCTTTAGTTTGGAGTTGGACCTGCGTGAGGAGAGGGACATTGTTTTCGCGGAATATCTGGCAGGCATTTTGGACCATACGTAAATATATGGAGTAGGCATCTCTGGGAAGCTCATTTGAAAAGGAGCAGTTGATGAGTTTAGCATTAAGTTTTTGTTCCCAGAGGGTAATATGTGGGTAGATATGTTGAATGGCGAAGCGGTATCGTTCAACTGCTTCGGAATCGCGGTTATTTTGAGAAAGTTGGATATACCTAACGGAGAATTCTTCGCTTAGGAAGTCGTCCAGGCTGCTTTTATCCCATATCCAGTGCTCAAGTTCGGCTACGGAATGAATTGGGCGATGTAGTAAATCGTTAAAAAGGGGTAGCAGGTCTTCTTCCCAGGAGCGGATTTCCAGATGTTCCGGAATAAAGACATCGTGCCCTTTCTGTACAGTAGAAGGGAGTATCATAGAAAAAGAGGTTATCTGAACAGTTCAATCGCATCCGTAGAGAGGAAGATGGGAGCCATAATCTCTGGCGGATGCCATTGTTCAGGCTACTCTTCTTCTTCTTGAGTATCTGTAGTGAGCAGGTCTCTTTCTTTCAAAAAAGAGAACCAACGGATAACTTTTTTGATATCGCTGATGCTCACTTTATCGCGATCGAATTCGGGAAGGATTTGTGCAAAATAATTGCGAAGCGTATCGTGGTCGGTGTTGACATCCACAGGTGGGAGGTCTTCAAAGCGGTCGAGCATATTTTTGAAGACAACTTTCAGCTCGGTGGTATCGCCATCGCTGGTGTATATACCAATTGTGCCTAATGGAGTAAACTGGTTTCCCCTGGAGGGCACGAATTTTCGTTTTCCCGAATTCAGATCTTCAAGGATTAAGCCGTTATTTCTATTGGCCACTAATTTTAAAAGGCCTGGCATTCCGCTAACGGCGACAAATTTTTCCAGATTCATTCCGCATGGTTTTGTGAGCTGCAAATGTAAAAATAAATGCAGGTAAAACCGGAACAATACAAAAAAGAAGTGGAAACGGCTTAAAAGGCTGGATGTAGATATTCTCTCATTGCAAATATATGAAAAAAATGGGATACAGCAAAAAAAATGCAATAAATTACTTTACAAGCGGATGCATCTTAGGTATGATTATTGCAGCAGCCTGTTTGGAAAAAATTTTTCAAGGTGGAGGGGCATGTTTTTTTTTATCCTATTGGTTAATTACCACGTTTAGTATTGGCGAAGTTGGATTAATTTTTCTTTCAGACGGTGGGGTGGCAGAAATTGTTCTTCCAGGATAGTGGAGAACGGTACCGGAGTATCGAGGGAAGCGACACGTGCGACGGGTGCGTCGAGGAATTCAAAGAGATGTTCGGAGATATAGGCGGAAACTTCGGCCCCTATACCGCCGGTTAGGGTATCTTCGTGGAGGACGAGTACTTTTCCGGTTTTTTTCACGCTGCGTTCGATCGCTGTTAAATCCAGCGGGAGGAGGGTCCTTAGGTCGAGAATTTCGGCATCTATTTCAAGAGCATTAACGGCTTTTATTGCCCAGTGGACGCCCATGCCATAGGTGATGATAGTAAGTTCAGATCCTTCTCTGGTAGTTGCGGCTTTTCCGATTTCCACAGTATAATATCCTTCCGGAACTTCAGCAGAGATACTCCGATAGAGGGCTTTGTGTTCGAAGAAAAGTACCGGGTTGGGATCTTCGAAAGCGGCGAGGATCATTCCTTTGGCATCAGCGGGATTGGATGGGTATAGGATTTTAAGTCCGGGGGTATGGAAGAACCAGGCTTCATTGCTTTGAGAGTGAAAGGGGCCTGCTCCGGTACCAGCGCCTGTAGGCATGCGCACGACGACATCGGCATTTTGGCCCCAGCGGTAATGGAGTTTTGCGAGGTTATTGACGATTTGATTGAAGCCACAGGTGACAAAATCGGCGAACTGCATTTCTACCATGGCTTTAAAGCCCTTGAGGCTTAGGCCCAAGGCATTTCCAATGATTGCACTTTCACAGAGGGGGGTATTGCGTACGCGTTCTTGGCCGAATTTTGCGGTGAAGCCTTCGGTAATTTTAAATACCCCGCCATAATCTGCGATATCCTGGCCCATCAGGACGAGGTTTTCGTGTTTTTCCATTGCCAATTTGAGCCCTTCGGAAAGGGCATCTACGAAGCGCATTTCTTTTCTGTCAGCATGAATAGGTGGATGGACGACGACTTGTGAGAAGGGCGCATAGACATCGGACAGTTCTTCAGCTTCGGTACTTGTGGGGTCGGGGCTATTAAAAGCGGTTTCGAGGTCTTTTTCGATTGATTTTTTGAGGGTTTGTCGTATATTTTTAATTTCGGCATCATTGAGGACACCGGTTTCGGTCAGGAAGCGTTCATAGTTGGCGATGGGGTCGCGGAGAGCCCATTCTTCCATTAGATGTTTAGGAACATATTTGGTACCGGAGGCTTCTTCATGTCCACGCATCCTGAACGTCAAACATTCGAGGAGGACGGGTTCGGGATTTTGGCGCATTTCACTGGAGAGGCGGGCAATTGTTTGGTAGACCTCCAGAATATCATTTCCATTGATGGTAAGGGATTTCATACCATATCCTGGTCCTCTATCGGCTAATTTTTCGCAGCGATATTGTTCGTTAACAGGAGTGGAGAGGCCGTAGCCATTATTTTCGATTAAGAAGATTACCGGGAGTTGCCAGACAGCGGCGACATTGAGGGCTTCATGAAAGTCGCCTTCACTTGTTCCGCCATCACCGGTAAAAGCGAGGGCAATTTTTCCTTCTTTGCGGAGGCGATGGGCCAGGGCGACTCCGCCTGCGAGGGCGAGCTGCGGGCCGAGGTGAGAAATCATGCCTACAATATGGTGTTCCATTGCTCCGAAGTGGAACGAGCGTTCCCTACCTTTGGAGTATCCATCGGTTTTTCCCTGCCATTGGGCGAAAAGGCGGGAAAGGGGCATATTCCGGCCTGTAAAGACGCCCAGGTTTCGATGGAGGGTAAAGATCATTTCGTCTGGGTCGAGTGCCATAGCTGCACCTACGGAGATTGCCTCTTGTCCGATGCCGGAGAACCATTTGCTGATTTTTCCCTGTCGGAGCAGGATGAGCATTTTTTCCTCGATCATGCGTGGATACACCAGGGCCCGATAGAGCTCCAGTAGTTTCTGGTCGGATAGATTATTCCTGTTGAAGCGCATGGGGGGTATAAGGATATCGGCCATAGAGCAGATTTTGAGCGCAAGTTAAAACAGGAATCAGAGGAATTAAGGGATAGGGGGAGAATTTATATTTAGCCAGAGAGTCTATTGCTCTTTATTTCCGAAGAGGATTTTTTTCCATTTATTTTTTCGTTCCTCCCGATCCTGGAGGCGTTCGTTATAGGCTTTCATGCGTTCGAGATACAAGCTGTCTTCTTCTCTTGCCCGTTGGGGTTTGAGGTGTATTGGCAGGGTATTCTTTTGAGGTTCGGTAAGTTCAGCTTGAAGGCGCTGGAAGAAGGTCACATCTCCCTGGTCCTGGAGGAGGTCTTCAACCTGGTAGGTAGAATCGGGGTGTATAAAATTGGGGCAGTCCAGCACGGTGAGGAGGCTATCGGGGAGTGGATTAAACCTGGCATTGACGAGGTTGCGAAAACGTCGGTCCTGGCTTACCCTGCGCATGAATTCTCCGAAGATGGGGAGGGCGGTATTGGCGCCTTGTCCATTGGCCAGGGACCGGAAATGGACTGCGGGGGTTTCTGCTCCCACCCATACCCCAGCCACGAGTCGTGGGGTAACGCCGATGAACCATCCATCTGATTGGTTTTGGGTAGTTCCTGTTTTTCCTGCGAGGTCGAGATTGGAAAGGCCATAGCGCCATCGCAGCCTGCTGGCAGTACCATCGTTGACCACACTTCGGAGCATTTGGACCATAAGTTCTGAAGTTGTACTGGACATAGCGGGTGTTCCACGTCCTGGGGAGTCAAACTCGGCAATAATTTCCCCATCGGCGGTAGTAATGCGTTTCAGGTAGTAGTATTCTGGTTTGAGGCCATGATTGGCAAAAGTGCTGAATGCCCTGACCATTTCGAGGAGGCTGGCTTCTGCAGTGCCCAGGGCCAGGGAGGGTGTTTTGGGTAAAAAACCTTTGAGGCCGAGGTTGCGTGCCAGGTCGCGGACTGCTGCCACGCCAGTTTCCATGATTAACTGGACGGATATGGTATTTACGGAGCGTGTGAGGGCCCCTTCCATAGAGTAAAGCCCGCCATATTCGCCATCGGCATTTTCTGGTGTCCATCCTTCATAATCCTCATAAGTGAGCAATTCATTAGGGAACATACGGCAGGGTTCGATACCGGATTCGATGGCCTGGGCATATACGAAAGGTTTGAACGTTGAGCCGACCTGGCGGCGGGACTTGACATGGTCGTATTGAAAATAAGCGATATCAATTCCCCCTACCCATGCTTTGATGCCACCAGAGGCGGGATCCATAGCGAGAAATCCGGTATTGAGGAGGCGAAGATGGTATTTAAGAGAATCCAGGGGGGTCATTTCCCGTTCTACCCGTCCTTTTCCCCATTGGAAGACGGTCATTTCCTGAGGTGTCTGGAATGCTGACCATATTTCGGACTCTGAAAAGCCTTGTTTTTGCATATTCACATAACGCGGGGTCATTTGCATCATTTTGCGCAGGGCTTTGTCTGATCCAAAGGGGTTGGCGTTTCTCCATTCGCGATCGAGCAGTTTTTGTAGGACGGGCATGTGGGATTGTACGGCGAGCTCAGCGTAGTATTGCAACCTGGAATCAATAGTGGTGTAAATTTTGAGCCCGTCGCTGTAGAGGTTATAGGGTGTGCCGTCTTTTTTCCGGTATTTTTTGAGAATTTCTATCAGTTCCTGGCGGAGGTGTTCGCGGAAATAGGTTGCTGTCCCCTCCTTGTGTCCGTCGGCAGAATATCTGAGGCGCAGGGGTTTCGCAGAGAGTACATCGGCTTCTTCGGCACTGAGATACCCGTATTTTTGCATTTGGCGCAGGACGGTATTTCTGCGGGCGAGGGCGCGTTCGGGATGCTTTACCGGGTGGTAGAGTGCGGTACCTTTAAGCATTCCAACGAGTACGGCCATTTCTTCTATACGAAGTTGTTGTGGGGTTTTTCCGAAAAAGCGGTGTGCGGCGACTTTAACACCATAAATATTGTCGCTGAAAGGAACGGTATTGAGGTAAAGGCCTATCAGTTCTTCTTTGTCATAGAGTTTTTCCAGTCGTTTGGCGACAATCATCTCCTTAATTTTGCTGATGAGCAAGGAGAGGCGACCACTTCCGGAGCGCGGATAAAGATTTTTGGCCAGTTGCTGACTTAGTGTACTTCCACCTCCTGCTGAATCCTGAGAGAGCAGGATAGATTTAATAAGGACTCTTAACATAGCCCGCAGGTCAATACCTTTATGTTCCTGAAACCGGGCATCTTCAGTAGCGATGAGGGCATTGCGGAGTGCTTCGGGGATTTCCTCGAAGGAAGCGTTGACGCGGTTTTGGATAAAGTAGCGGCCTAGTATGCCACCATCTTCTCCATATACTTCAGAGGCATTTTGATTCCGTATTTCCTTTAATTCCTTTTCGCTGGGCATATGGCCGAACACACCGTTGAAAATGCAGATCGTTAGAATGAAAAGGAATAAAGCGCCTGCACCGGCAAGGACTACGCCATAGGCGCCGAGCATGGTCCAGTCGGTTGGTCGGCGGGAGAGGGTTTTAAAAATATGTGCAAAGGTGGCCTTTGTTCCTTCCAGAGTGCTCTTCAGGATAGAAACGAATACATTTGATTTTTTTGTTCTGCGCTTGCGGGATTGCATAGTATGTATCGGTAATTTTATACAAAAATAAACATTTTGTATAAAAAATAATATTTGTTTTGTTTTTTTATTGCATGGGAGTGTTTTTTAGGCTGAGGAGGGTGGAAAAAGCGCCAGGAGGAGTTGGAGCAAAGGATTATTCCAGAAAAGAAAGGTTTGAGAGGGGGGTGTGTAAAAAGTCTTTCGCCGCCTACGGCAGCGGAAGAAAGTTTTGAATAGACATCGTTTTAACTCATTTTGCGAAGCAAAATGAGTTAAAACGATGTCTATTCA
>CAZGOT010000025.1:0-19910 GCA_964527495.1 uncultured Haliscomenobacter sp. | reverse complement strand
GTACCGCAGGCTATCGAAGCCCTGGAAGCCCTTGGAAGAAAGGATATCCTGGTCGTTGCAGGTGGTGTAATCCCCACTCAGGATTACGCAGTTTTATTTGAAAAGGGCGTTGCCGCAATCTTTGGGCCTGGAACTAAAATTTCCAAAGCTGCAAAACAGCTTTTGGAAATTTTAATGGGGAAAATATGATGCTTTCCGGATAAAATTTTTTGAGATTGTGTGAAGAGTATGGGGGTGTGTGAAAAGTATTCCGCCGCCTACGGCGGCGAAATTAAATTTTGAATGAACGCTATTTTCATTGATTTTGCTGCGCAAAATCAATGAAAATAGCGTTCATTCAAAATATTGTTTGGCGGCGTCAGCCGCCAAATGACGACCTCCGGCCTTTTTACACAACCCCTTCAAAATTATTATTGGCGGCGCAAGCCGCCAAATGAAAAGCCGGGAGCTTTTTACACAACCTCTGTTTAAAATTTTCTTTTGCTGCCGCAGGCGGCGGAATACTTTCAGACAGCTACTTACTTTTAGCCTCCAGGGCTAATTTCAACACTTCCTGCATTGTTCCAACATAATGGAATTCCAGACCCTTGAGGTAATCAGGGTTGATTTCCTCGACGTGTTTGCGGTTGAACTTGCTGAGGATAACCTCGCGCATCCCTGCCCTTTTGGCAGCCAGGATTTTTTCTTTTATCCCCCCCACTGGCAACACTTTTCCCCGCAGGGTAATCTCGCCGGTCATAGCCGTGAGACGGCGCATAGGTTTATCGGTAAGCAGGGAAGCCAGGGCGGAAAGGATTGTAATACCTGCCGATGGGCCATCTTTGGGAATTGCCCCCTCGGGAATATGGATGTGGATATCCTGTTGTTCCAGGGCACCCTTTTCCACTCCTATTTCTTCGCTATGTGCTTTGAGGTAGCTCAGTGCCGTACTTGCGGATTCTTTCATCACTTCCCCAAGGTTGCCGGTGAGCGTCATTTTGCCATTACCTTTGCTCAGGCTGGACTCTACAAATAGGATTTCGCCACCGACGTTAGTCCAGGCCAATCCTATGGCCACACCTGGTGGCTGAGGTTCGTGATAGATTCCTGCGATGAAATTTGGCGGTCCCAGGATAGGTTCGACATCCTCCACCGTCAGCACGGGGTTGTAGGGTTCCTCGGTAGCCACCTGCCTGGCGATCCTGCGCATCACCGCCCCTACCTGACGGTTGAGCGAGCGAACGCCAGATTCACGGGTATAATCCTCAATTAGTTTCTGGATTACTTTATTGCCCAGTTTAACCTGGCCTGCTTCAAGTCCATGTGCCTTCAATTGTTCAGGAACGAGGTGGCGTTTGGCAATTTCGATTTTTTCCTCTGTAGAATATCCGCTGATTTCGATAATCTCCATACGATCGAGCAGGGCAGGCTGTATAGTGGAAAGGCTGTTTGCCGTTGCGATAAAAAGCACTTTGGACAAGTCGTACTCCAGTTCCAGATAGTTGTCGTAGAAAGAATTATTTTGTTCAGGATCGAGGACCTCCAGCAGTGCGGAGGAGGGGTCGCCACGAAAATCCCTTCCCACCTTATCAATTTCGTCGAGGATAAAAACAGGGTTGCCGGTACCTGCCCTTTTGATGGATTGCAGGATACGCCCTGGTAAAGCCCCGATATAGGTTTTGCGGTGGCCCCGGATTTCGCTTTCATCATGAAGCCCGCCCAGGGACATCCGCACGAATTCGCGGTTCAAGGCATTCGCAATAGAGCGCCCGAGAGAGGTCTTGCCCACTCCGGGAGGGCCCACCAGACAGAGGATAGGCGCATCGAGGTCGCCTTTAAGTTTCAGGACAGCGAGGTGTTCGATAATGCGGTCTTTCACCTTTTCCAGTCCGAAATGGTCTTTATCCAGGAATTTCCGGACCCGCCTGAGGTCGTAGTTATCTTTACTAAATTCGTTCCAGGGTAAATCGAGCAGAAATTCCAGGTAGGTCACCTGAATCGAATATTCAGCCACCTGAGGGTTCATGCGCTGTAGTCGGCCAATTTCGCGCTGAAAATGTGCTTCTGCATCTTCGCCCCATTTCTTTTTGGCAGCCTTTGCCTGCAGTTTTTGGATTTCCTCTTCCTGCGGATTTTGCCCAAGTTCTTCCTGGATAGTCTTTAGTTGCTGGTTCAGGAAATAATCCCTTTGCTGTTTTTCGAGATCGCCACGCACCTTCATCTCGATTTTGTCTTTCAGTTCGAGCAACTGCAACTGGGTGTGCATTTCCCGCAGAATAAGATCTGCCTTATCGCGCAGGCTATCCATTTCGAGGATATACTGCTTGACTTCGATTTTAGTATTTAGATTGGAGGCGATGAAATTGAGCAGGAAATTTGGATCATTAATGCTGCGCAGCATCACCATAGCCTCGGAAGGGATATTGGGCGAAAGTTCGACGATTTTTTTAGCCAGATCGAGGATTGTGGAAATCAGGGCTTCAAATTCCAGGGAATCGGCAGGGGTAGTCTGCTCCAGGGTTTCCACTTTTCCTTCCAGGTAGGGGTTCTGCCGAATAATTTCGCGCAGGCGGAAGCGCTTTTGCCCCCGCAGGATGGCCGTCGTCGTACCATCCGGCATACGCAGCAATTTGAGTACACGGGCGATACTGCCCACGGAGAAAAGATCTTCCGCCCCCGGGTTTTCCACCTCGAGATCGCGCTGGGAAAGGACACCAATCATTCGGTTGGTGCTGTAGGCCTTCTGTATAGCACGAATGGATTTATCCCTTCCAACCGTAATGGGAATGACGATACCCGGAAAGAGTACCGTATTCTTTAATGCCAGCAGTGGCATCTGATCCGGATAAGGTTCCTGGGTATTAAAATCGCCCTCATCTTCTACAGAGAGCATAGGAAAGAAATCCCCGCCCTCATCTTCCACTTCCCTGGAATTAAACATTTCTTCAAACATGGCTTTTTTTTTAGTAACGACTCCCTGGACAAACAGCCCCTTTCTCAAAAATACCGGTCTGCAGCCATTCGGATCGTTGTGGTGATGCTCACCAAATGCTAAACCCCTTTTTGCTTCAGTTCAGAAGGAACATCCAACTGCCTCAGCAAGAAGAAGATTTTCGTCTGTATACCTTTTTCAGCTACCAATCAGAGCCGTTTCCCCAAGAGGGGCGTGGATAGCCCGGCGCCTACAGGTGCTTTTCCTTACCAAACCACTGTCTTAATGTCAGTGTACCGATAAAAAAAAGGTAAAATAGCATAGGTCAAGATTCGTGCCATAAACAGACACCAGCGAAAAACGGATCCTTAGCGGGACATATTATCCAAAATAAACGACAAAAAGGCAGTTGGTTTAAAAAAACCGCAGCCGGGATTATGCCAAAACCGTGCTGGACTCCTCCGGTACAGGTTCTATTTCGGCATCTGACACCTCATCTTTTTCTACTTTGAGGTTATCAATAATAAAATCCTGGCGTTCGGGAGTGTTTTTACCCATATAGTAGGCGAGTATTTCATCGAGGATGGTATGTTCATTCAGCAATACTGGTTCGAGGCGGATATTTTCCCCGATAAAGGCGCCGAACTCATCCGGAGAGATTTCGCCAAGGCCTTTAAAGCGGGTAATCTCAGCTTTACCTCTAAGCTTTTTTATAGCGGCTTGTTTCTCGGACTCGTTGTAGCAATAAAATTTTTGCTGCTTATCGCGGACCCGGAAGAGCGGTGTCTGGAGAATATAAAGATGGTTGTTGCGCACAAGTTCAGGGAAGAACTGCAGGAAAAAAGTCAATAGGAGCAGGCGGATATGCATCCCGTCCACATCGGCATCAGTAGCGATAACGATCCGGTTATAGCGGAGGTCTTCGAGGCCATCTTCGATGTTCAGGGCATGTTGTAAGAGATTGAATTCCTCGTTTTCGTACACTACTTTTTTGGTGAGGCCAAAACAGTTGAGCGGTTTACCCCGCAAGCTGAAGACTGCCTGGGTCTGGACATCGCGGGATTTCGTGATAGACCCGCTGGCGGAATCCCCTTCTGTGATAAAGAGGGTAGTGGCGCCACGCAATTCATCGCCCACTTTTCTGCTGGAGTCATTGAAGTGGATACGGCAGTCGCGCAGTTTTTTATTATGCAGGTTCGCTTTTTTGGCCCGTTGATTGGCCAGTTTTTGAATATCGGCGATTTCCTTGCGTTCCCGCTCGGATTGAAGGATGCGTTTTTCCAGCGCTTTAGCCGTTTCCGGGTGGGTATGGAGATAGTTATCGAGGTGTTTTTTGACAAAATTACCCAAAAAAGTGCGGATGGTTTCCCCATCCGGGGACATGTGGGTCGAGCCCAGCTTGGTTTTCGTCTGGGATTCAAAAACCGGTTCTTCTACCCGGATACTGACTGCTGCGACGATTGAGGCCAGAACATCCCTGCGGTCAAATTTTTTGAAAAATTCCTGTATTGTCTTGGCAACAGCCTCTTTGAAAGCATTGAGGTGGGTACCTCCCTGGGTCGTATTCTGTCCGTTGACAAAAGAATAGTACTGCTCTCCGTAGTGGTTACCATGGCTCATAGCGATTTCGACATCCTCTCCTTTCATGTGGATGATAGGATAACGCAGCGTTTCATTGCGCGTTTTTCGCTCGAGCAAGTCGAGTAGTCCATTCCTGGACTGGATGACCGTTCCGTTATATATAATTTTCAGGCCTGCATTGAGGTAGGCATAATTCCAGAACTGTCCTTCCAGGTACTCTTTTCTGAATCGGTAATTCTTGAAAATAGACGGATCTGGGCGGAAACGGACCTGTGTGCCATTGGATTCGCCGGATTTCACCAGTTTGTGGTCTTTAGTCAGTTCCCCCTGTTCAAACTCCGCACTTTTCGATTGTCCATCGCGGAAAGACTGGACCAGGAAGCTGGCGGACAATGCATTGACCGCCTTGGTACCTACCCCATTGAGACCCACCGACTTCTTAAAAGCCCTGGAATCGTACTTCCCTCCGGTATTGATCCTGGAGACGCACTCCACGACCTTGCCCAAGGGAATACCCCGTCCAAAATCACGGATCTGAACCTCATAATCATCCACCTGCACCTGGATTTCCCGCCCATACCCCATAACATGCTCATCAATAGCATTATCTATGATTTCCTTGATCAGGACATAAATACCGTCATCACCGGAGGATCCATCCCCCAGCTTTCCAATATACATGCCGGGGCGCAGACGGATATGCTCGCGCCAATCCAGGGAGCGGATGTTCTCTTCGGTATAATTATTCTGCTGGGACATATTGCGGAGTCAAAATTTTAAACTTTCCTTAAAATTATTTTTTTTGACATGGAGCCAAAAAGTTGAATACCTTTGCACAAAGATAATTCTTTTTTAATCCCAAACAACAATTTGTTTAAAAAGCCCATGCAAGAGAAACTATCACCTGAGCGCTTATACCGGCACCCCGCCATGCGGTTGCTGGAGCGTGCTATTTTGCGGGACCTGCTGCTGCAGTTTGCCGCAAGTGCAGGCCTTTTCTCGCTTGGGGCCTGGATTGCCTACAACACCTACGCCGATAATTTGCCGCTCATGGTCATTGGCGTTGCCATTGCCCTTATTGCCGGTAAATTGCTCGATTATTCTGCAAAAAATCTGCGCAAGGGAAGCAACAGGCTCCTGGTTGTTCTTCGGGAACACCCTCTTCAGATTGTCTGGGTTTATTCTGTTGTCGTAGAACGGGTGCCATTTGGTATATATTTCTTTCGGACTGCCACGCTATTTTTTAAAATGGACGACGGGTCCGAGCTTAGCGTACACCTGCCCTACCGGCACCTCCGCACCGTTTCGCACTTCCTCAACCGTCTGCTACCACATGCAACTTTCGGATATACTTCAGACCGCGATTACGACTACCGGGTAAGCCCTGGGCGACTGCGGCGCGAAGACTGGAAGGATACCCTGAATGGATAAACGTTAT
The DNA here is from genome assembly GCA_964527495.1 of uncultured Haliscomenobacter sp. Lineage (GTDB taxonomy): Bacteria > Bacteroidota > Bacteroidia > Chitinophagales > Saprospiraceae > JADJPL01. The sequence goes on along the minus strand of CAZGOT010000025.1, from coordinate 13,980 downwards.
GAACAGACGCCTATTCACGCTTCGCCTGGGCTGGGCAAGTGCCTTTATGCCTTTTTTTGCCGGCGCCACTCCCGTTGCAGCCTCCAGGCCGCTACTCAAACCTGCGCGCCTGCGCCCCGGCGACAAAATTGGGCTCATCACCCCTGGAAGTTTTATCCCTGATCGCACCCTCGAAAAGGCAGTCAACAACATTAAAAATCTGGGTTTTGTCCCCGTCCTGTCTAAAAATATCCGTGCCAAAAAGGGATATATCGCCGGTACTGACGAACAACGGCTTACTGATCTCCATGCGATGTTCTCCAACCCCGACATCCGGGCCGTCTGGTGCGCTCGCGGAGGCTATGGCTGTACCCGCCTGCTGCCTCATATTGATTACGACCTCATCCGCCGAAACCCCAAGGTTTTTATTGGATATAGCGATATCACTGCTTTACACCTCGCAATCCACCAAATGACGGGATTAGTCTGCTTCCATGGACCAGTGGGTGGGTCGGATTTCACCGAATATACCGTACGCCACCTCAAGGCTATACTCATGGAAGCCCGCAGTCCTTATACGATCAAAACCATCGAAAGCCACGGTACCGTGAAAAACCCTGACTTATACCAGTCTCAGGTACTCCGGTCCGGGCGGATACGCGGACCACTCTTCGGAGGCAACCTCTCCCTGCTGGCAGCACTAGCCGGTACGCCTTTTGCTTTTGATGCTACGGGCAAACTCGTCTTCATGGAAGATATTGACGAAAAACCCTACCGCGTGGACCGTATGCTAACCCAGTTGCGCCAATCGGCAAAACTCGATAAAGCTGCCGGATTTGCGCTCGGTATCTTCAGCGGCTGCATACCGGAGCCGGGCGATGAATCCTTAACCCTCGCCGAGACTATCGCCGACCGCTTCGGTGATCTTCGACGCCCGGCAGTGTATGGTCTCACTTTTGGCCACATCGCCAACCAGTGTACCCTGCCTGTAGGACTGGAAGCAGAACTCGATACCCAGGCCCTTACCCTTACCCTTTCCGAACCAGCAGTACTCTGATACTTGCTTTTTGCTTTCAGATGTATTCAGAGCTTATGCCCGGCCCAGAAATCATACAGCGTCGTCTGGCGCATGCGGTAATGGGCTTCCCAGTAACGCCTCAAAGCAGTCAGGTATGTCCGCCAGGCTATATCTTTTTCGGAAAGGGCAATGTTGAGATCCCCTACAGATAGCTTTCCCAGATGATACTGCTCCAGGGCAAGCTGATAGCGCTCCTCACCGATGTGATTTCCCGCAAAAGCAAACCGGATATTGGAACGCAGGATTTCCAGACTTTTGACCTGGCTGCTGATCTGCAGCTGCAAACTGCTTGCTTCCTGCTCGATACTATACGCCACGACCCGGGCATTCGCCGTCGCAACACCCTCCTGCGCACGAGCCCGCCCCCAGTCCATGAGCGGTACCGAAAGGCTAAGACCAAGGCGCTGCTGGTCTTTCAAAGGAGAAAAAACCGACGGCAGACGGTCACCAGCCCCATTGAACCCTAGTACAACTTCCAGGTCTGCCCGAAAACGGGAACGCCTGGCTTCGTCGAGGTCGCGTGCAGATTCCAGCCTTCTGCGCTCAAAAGCAATGAATTCGGCCCGGTTTTCACGTGCCATCTCCATGGCCAGGACTGAATCAATACCCTGTTCAGGAATAGCTTCCGGCAATAGGAGGGAAAATCCTTCCCTTCCCTGAATACCTAAAAACGCCTGTAGCTGAAGCAGGGCATCCTGTAAATCGGACTGCGCTTCCTGCAGGATTTGTGATGAACGCAAAACCTGCAGCTCGATCTGCAGGATTTTCTCCCTTGTAGTAGCCCCTAATACGATCCGTTGCTCTTCAATGGATTTGATCAATCGGTTGTTTTCCAGGTTAATAGCTGTTATCCGTACGCCCTCTTGCGCATCCAGTACGTCAAAAAATAACTGTACCGCCCTCAGGGCAATTTCTTCCATTTGAAATTTATACCTTTTCCCGGCTTCCTCCAGTTTCAAAGGCTCTATCCGCTGTGCCCACCGGAAAGGGTTAAAACCCCAAAGGGGCTGTTCCAATGCTATTCCCAGCGGAGTTGCACTATAAGATACCCAATTGCGGTCGAAATCATCAAAACGGGTCAGGTCTGCCTGGATGGACAATTTGCCCCCGGTACCTGGAAGTACCTGCTGAAGGCTCAACCCAATGCGGGAGTTATTCTGGGTGCGGGGCAAAAAACGTACGCTCCCATCCGGCTGCCGAACGTCCAGAAAATCCCTCCGATAAGCAGGCAAACCCGCCTGCAAACTGAGCTGTGGCCTCAGGGAGGCGCGAAATGTCTGCCAGTCATAAAACTTGTTCTCCCGAATATTTTCGACCAACTTTGCATCTACAGATTGCTGCTGGGCAAGCTCAATGGCATTGGAAAGCGAAAGGGTGGATTGTGCAAATGCTTTCACGGAGAGGGTAAGCATACAAAAAAGAAGCAACGTGCGTATCATGTGCTTTCATTTAGGGGTTTGTTAAATGTTTGTGCCGTAGCCTTCCATTTGCGGACCAGTTGAATTGCTGCCGGAACCTCTGTCACCTATGGCCGGGACGTTTTTTTTATGGCTATCGAATAGATTATCGGAATACACCAGGAGGTAAAGAAAGTACCAACCATTAGCCCCCCGATGACCACCAAGGCGAGGGGCCTCTGCAATTCAGCACCTATTCCTGGAGAAAAGAAAACCGGAACAAGCGCCATACAGGTCGTCAGGGTAGTCATAAGCATGGGTTTGAGGCAAATACTCCCGGAAGCCCGAATGGCCTTTTTCAGCGCCTCATCAGCATGTATTCCCTGCGCCTCCAATAAGGCCCGCTGCTGCTGGATTACCTCAACTTTCAAGATCGGATCATCGAGAATAATACCAAGAACGATCACAAAGCCTATCCCGGACATGATGTTCAGCGATACCCCGCTGAGGTAGAGCAGCCAGAAGGCCCCTGCAGCACCAAAAGCCAGTGCGCTCATAATCACCAGAGGCAACAGCAGGTTGTCAAATTGAAGGGCCAGGATAAAATACAGAAGCAGCAAAGCAATTATACCAATTTTAGCTAAGGTGCGCAGATTATCGGCCGATTCAATATGTGTTCCAAAAAACTGCACTTCGAGGCCATTTTTTTCAGCCCAATGCCGGATTTTTTCTTTGGCGGCGCGTATCCCGGTAAAATTGCTATCCAATTTCAGGGAAAAATATGGCCCCGATTGGTCGGCTGAGATTTGTCCAGGCATTTCACTCTTCGAATAGCTAAGAAAATAGGCGAGAGGTACCACTTCACCAGCAGGTGTCCGAATACCCTCCTGCAACACCCCGGAAAACCGTCCTTCCGTTGGAGGGATGCGCAGGATAGGGCCTGCTTCCCCCGAAGTACGGATTTCTCCAACCCCTCCCAGCAAATTACCAAGTTTAGCCAGGATTGCCTCCCTGTTTATCCGGTGGATTGCCATTCGCTCCTGATCAAAATGCAGTGCAATCCCCTCCTCCGCCATCCCTCCGCCATCTGAACGAAGTCCTTTCATTGGGAACTCTGCCAATGCAGCATATATTTGATTAGAAGGAAGAAGTCCCCCACTGCGGTCCCTCGCCCTGATCCGAACTTCAAAAAACGGTCCGTTACTTGTAAAAACCTGGTTCAATGCGTTGGGAACTGCTCCAAAACGGGCACTTGCCAGAGGGAAATACCGCCTTATCCAGGCTGACACCTGCGTATCCAGTGCTATTCGCTCCCTGTCGCTACCACACTCGTAATATATCTGCGCCTCCTGGGCCGTTTGACCCTCCGCAGTTAGTGCATACTGCTGAGGGCCTACTTCTACTGCCCGGTTATTGGAAAACGGCGCAAGCACGGAGTCCAACGCCTGCATGCGCCAAAGGTTTTCTTCCACAGTAATTGGCTCCTGCCAATCCACCTCCACAAAGGTTTCTTTCTTTTCCATATCGGGTAGGCCGTCTACGGGAATACGGGGTACTACCCAAATAGCGGAAAAGGCAAACAAAACTGCTAATATCAGGAACTTTTGCCTCCTAAGGGCAACACTTTCCATACCATAGTGGTATTTCCTCAGAAGCCATTGAAAAAAAAGGGTTTCCGAGCCCCCCCGCTCCAGGCTGGGCGCCAGTAGCGTCCGGCAGAGTAATGGTACCAGGATAAAAGCCACGAAAAGGGATACAACCAAACATAAGGATAAGGCAAGAGCCTGTTCAAAAACCAAAACGCCCGCAATGCCCGGCAGCAGGACCAACGGCCCATATACCGCAACCGAAGTCAGTATCTGCCCCAATACCGGAACGAATACTTCCCCGGTACCCTCAACAGATGCTGCCAAAAGATCCCGCCCTTGCCCCGCATTGCGGGAAATGGCATCCAGGACAATAATCGAATGATCAATAAGCATGCCCACGCCCAATGCGAGCCCCGACAAGGAAAGGATATTCAGGCTCAGTCCACAAAAATGGAACAGGCCAATTGTAATAAACAGCGAAACCGGAATGCTCAGCCCTACCACCAGCCCCGCAGAGAGGTTGCCCAGAAAGAGAAAGAGGATTCCCACTGAAAGTAAGGCCCCATAACCTATAACCTGGTACAGATTATGGATTCCGGCATGGAGCAGAAAGGACTGGTCGCGGGTAAGGATAAAATCTGCCTGTGGATGCGCACTACGCATCTCCCGGACCGCATCCTGAATCCGGGGGGCTACCTCATCCATCCGGGCAGCCGCTTGCTTGCTGATTTGTATGCCCAGAGATTTTTTACCATTATACAGGTGGTATCCCGCTGAAGACGTAACCACCCCATTTATCTCTGCCAAAGCAGACAACGGCAGCAACCGTCCGGATCCCGATAACACCGGAAGCTCCCCGGTTTTGACCAGGCTGTCGGCCATATGCTCAAGCCTGACATAATATTGATAGTGCCCGTTTTTGACCGAAAACGTACCGTATTCCTGGTAGGCCATACGAAGTGCTTGCAGTATCTGGCCTTCGGACACACCAAGGGCATGTAATAATTCGCGTTTCGGCCGCACCAGGATCTGACTGCTGTGCAGACCGTTCACATCCACCAGGGAAACCCCTGGCAACTGTTCCAGTTTTCTGCGGATTACCTGGTCCACCAGAACGGAAACTGCCGCCATATCCCCCTCTGCCTTTGGTACGACCTGTAACTGAAATATAGGCATATCCGAAATGCTGGAGCGAACCACCAGTGGCCGGGGCATTTCCCTGGGAAGATAGCCCAGGGCACGGTCAATCCGCTCGTTTATGTCCAGATAGGCCATATCCATATCTGTACCATATTCAAAGGTGAGGAAAATGGAGCCCTGCCCATCTGCAACATAGCTTTGAATGTGTTTTAAGTCTACCGTTCGCGACAGCGCTTCACGGAGTGGCCTGACTGCTGAGTTTTCCATGACCTCCGCTGCCGTAAGCGGCATACGCAATTGAACAGTTATCCGGGGCACTTCCACATCGGGTAGCAAGGATACCGGAAGGCTACGGAGTGCAAATACCCCAAACAAAACTGCGAGAAAACAAGTGAGCAGCACCCCAATGGGCCTATGGAGCAGAGCAGCAATCATTGAGGTGTAGGTGTTGATCTTACAGGCTGCACCGCAACGTGGTGCGCAAGGAAGATATTATTAGAGATAATTACCTCAGCTCCGGCAGCAACGCCTTCCAGAATTTCCACCCATTCTCCGTTTTCTACTCCCGGGCGCACATAATTCCATTTGGCATACCCGTTTTCTACCGTAAATACAACAGGACGGTCATTCCTGGATACCAGTGCCTCCCTGGGTACCAGAACCCCTTTTTTTTGCGGCACTTCAATCCTGGAAAGGGCGTTCATCCCAGGAAATAACCCCCCGACCTGCTGCATGCGCAGGTTAACCGTCACCATCGCATCCGCATCAACCTGTGGATCAATGGCCTCAAGGATAGCAGGATAGCGTCGCTCCGGATTGGAAACAGGGGTCACCAATGCCCGCTGGCCAACATGTAAAAGCGGAAGATCCGTCTCAGGGATACGGGCCTGAAGGAAAAGATGTGCCGGATCATAAATGCGGAACAGTTCCTGGCCAGGCCGTAGGGTCATGCCAGCTGCAATACCGACTTCGGCCAGGATACCATTGACAGGAGCTTTAATACGTGCAAGGCCGAGTTCGCGTTCTATTTCCCTCAAATCAATTTCCAGGGCCGTCAGACCGCTGGCAATCCGAAGTTTTTGCTGTACTTCCTCCGCTTCCTTCCCCGTTTTCTCCCGCAGGAGCGCGGCATAGCCCAGAAATTGGCTTTCATATTCCTTCTCGGAATGAAATTTATGTGCCAATAGCCGTTCCCTGCGCAATTCAAGGCTGCCGGTTTCCAGCGTAGCCAGCAGGTCACCTTTTTTTACCCTCATCCCGTTTCCTGCAACACAGGATTCTACCAGTCCACCCATCTGGGCACGAACGAGTTCCTCAAATCCGGAACGGATTTTTCCCCTGGCCTGCACTGGTTGGTATAAGATTCCTACACCTGCAATAGTAGTATGGACTTTAACTGCCACTCCTGCCTGCGTCCCTGGATCATCCGCGAAGGTAACCTGGCTTTCCACAGAAGGCTTCTTACAGCCCATGAGCAGGTAGGTCAGGACAACAAATAAGGGTATCGCTTTTTTCATTAGGTTTAGTTTTAACTGTTAGAAAATAAAGAACCTCTGGTCAAAGTAGTGTACAGCCTTCGTTATCTGCGCCACAACATTACCGGAACTATTCCGAATACGGCGACAAGAGACATTATCAGCCCACCAATCGTTCCAATGGAAAGGGCAAACCAGAAGGGAAGCCCTGGTCCGTCCACCACAAAAGGGACAAGACCGCAAACCGTAGAGGCTACCGTCAACAGGACAGCACCTGAGCGACGAAAAATGACTTTTACCAGGGTATTCGGGTAATTTACCTGCCTCCCGGGAGCGTATTCCAGTTCGCAAAGCAGGAATATGACAGCGTTCACTACTATCCCGCCCAATAAAATAAAAGCTGCTAAGCCGCCCTGGTCAAAACGAAAGTATCCAGAACCAAAAACCAGAAATACCCCGATAAAGGATACTGGTACAGCTATAAGGACTACAAAAGCTTTCTTAAGGCTTTCAAAAAGTAAGGCGCATAAAAAGAAATTGATCCCGGCCAGAAAAAAAAATAATTTCGGCCAAATGCGCCCTTGCCCTGAACTACTGCCACCCTCCCCATTTTCAATAGAAAAACCTGCAGGTAGAACATGCTGAATTTTTCGCAGAGTTTCTTCGTGTACTATCCTTGCCTGTTCGTAATCACCAGTATAATCATACCCTATCCTGCGAATATATTGCCGGTTTTCCCGATAGATAGCGTTATTACCCTTCACGGGTTCAATCTGTCCAAGATTTCGAAGGTATATCATCCTACCGCCGGGAAGGGCTATTGGGCGGTGTAGCAAGCGGAAAAGATCAAACTCTCCAAGTGCCGATGATGCTGTACGAACGCTCAGATTACCACCCCCATAATCCAGATTAAAATACATTGGTGACGCTTCCTGGCGCAGAGCTGAAACAACGGTTTCCGGCGAAAGCCTATTTTCCGAAAGTTTAGCAAGATCCAGCCGAAAACGCCAATCCTCCATCGGCCGATCGCCCCAAGCCAGCGACAGGTCAGTTCGGATATTGGATACCCGCAGAACCCCACGCAGCAGTGCAGCAGTTTTTTCTGCCTGACGGCCAAGCTCACGGTAATCATAGCCTTTCAGTACAAACTCGCTGGAAGTCATTTGTGTGGCAAAAGCATTATTGGCAAAAGATGCGCCCTGTCCAAAAATGCTCCACTGGACCCCGCTATACCCTTGCGTAAGATGCTGAACAGCAGACTGCAACCTTAGAGGCAGACTGGTATTTTGCACATCGGGAGAAAACCGCACTGCTATTTCTCCGAATCTGCCATCCTGGACTGTCGTATAAAAAGCTGCAATACCCTTCCATTTTCCTAAAAAAGCCTCGATGGGCCGCATCAGCCCATCCATATGCTCCGGTGCATGGTGTTGTGGCAGCTCTGCCCGGACAAAAAGCCCGGCAGACTCCGGAGAGCGAAAAAAATCCTGCCCATGAAGGCTTGAAGCAAATAACCCCAGGCTACCGCTAAACAGGCGCTCCAATGGTGGACGGATAGTGCGCTGAAAAAAGTCTGCGTTCAATAATGCGCCCAATGTGCTATTGTCAGGGCTTCCGTGTGGAATTAAAAAGACGGGAAATCCGAATACCAGCACCCAAAAGGTGACAAAAATCCCTTTCCGCTTTCCCCAAAATGCCAACACTGCCCTGTAGCCCATCAACCACCTCCATACCTGCCTCCTGCGTTTCATGGGCCATTGGCCCGTCCCCTGCCTACTATCGGCCCAAAGGCCATAACATGCAGGAACCAGCCATTTCACTATCAATAGAGAGGATAATAGCCCCAAAAGGATAATGCGTGCAAAATCCTCCAGGTTCCGCCGGAATACTTCCGGAAGCAGAAATACGAGCAGGAGCGCGGTAATGCTGGTCAGCGTTGCAGTGAGCAGAGCGGGAAAGATCCGGCTCCCGGTACCTCTCTTGCACGCATCCAGCATGACGATGACGTTGTCCACGATTAGTCCAAACCCTACGCCAATACCTGCCAGGGTGTAGGGATGCCATTTCAGGCCGATAAGCCATCCGAAGACCAGCGACAACGATACCGCAATCATCAGACTAAAGACCAGCAATAGCGCCATCCGCATATTTCGGTAACCCAATCCAAGCAATAAGAGCAAAATCAATACCGATAACAGTGCACGACGTCCTGATTTCCCCATCTCTCCCCTAAGGTACTCAGTATGATCCTCCGAAAGCTGGAGGTGCAGCTTTTGCTGCCGGCCAGCATACTTTTCCACTTGGCTGCGAATCCGCCGAGCCTCGCGAATACTGTTTGCTCCGGCATAAATGCGGATTTGAACCCGTACCACCTCCCTTCCGTTCAACCTGAAATACCCGCCTGCTGGTGCATACCCCATACTGCCCACCGCTACATTGGATAACTCAAGCGGCTGTCGCCCGGAGGCATGAAGCAATACCCCACCTGGTGCAGTAGAAGCGACTGCAGTGCGCACAGGACGTGTATTCCCCTTATTATCCCTGGCAAGACCAGGAAAATCCCGGTGATAGGTATCGAATAAAGCCGACCGGATGTCCTCTGCAACGATTCCATTATTGCCCATTCTGTCTGTATCGTAAGCAAATTGCAATTCTTTCTCCCGCGCACCAGTGCAGCGGATTGCCGAGATACTCCCCACGGCTTTCAGTGCCTTGAGGAAAAACGCTTCTACCTCTTCACAGGATATTTCCGGTATACCATTCCCATACACATCATAATGCAATACCGGAATACCTTCTGCACTATTGGCAGTATTTCCCCCTTCCAGCACAGGATAACCTGTTCCATCTGGAAGGCCGGGATAAACCCTCCGCAGCACAGCGGCGACTTCAAGCCTACGCGAACCAATCCCGTTATCATCCGCAAATACCACGGTAATAGTCCCCTCACCTTCCCGGGCAACGGAACGGATACCTTTTACTCCGCGGATAGCTGAAAGCGCGTTTTCCAAAGGAGCGAGGATCTGCTGTTCCATTTCATACGGAGAAAAAGAAGAGGCAGCCACCCGCACCTCCAGCTCCCTTTCCGATGGAGCCGGCTCCAGTCCGATATTCAGATGGGGAAGCACAAAGGCAACCGGAACGGAAACCGCAAGGAAAACCAGCAGTACGCGCAATGGGGTTAAAAAATGCAGCATATCCCGGCTATTGTGCAGGTTTAGTGAAGTATCGCTCCTGAATCGCCCGGAGATATTTTCGGGTCCTCCCGGCATCTTCTTTCATCGGAAAAAAAACGTGGCGTATTCCACCGTCCGGAAAAAGGACGAAGAAAAAGGGCAGGGAAGCGTCCTGCTCGGCATGAAGACCAAAATATTTTTCCGGAACATTATGGCATTCAAATCCAGCTGTTTTTCCAGATTGGTCGAAGATTTGAAATTCCCGGGGGGAAAGGAAGGTACCTGCCAGCATTACGTTACTTCTACCCAGATCCTTTTCCATTTGCTGCAGCTCGCCTAAAGCACTGTTGATGCAGAGGTCGCAATTTTGGAAAGAAAAGCGCAACAGGAGCAGAGGCGCAGCAGCAGAAACCCCGCCAGGGGAGATCTGCCGGTGTTCGTCGCGCAGGCTTCGAAAGAAAAGTTCGTCCTTCAATTCCTGCAAGATTTCCGTATGCATAGTTTGGGAAGGTGCCGGGCAGCGCAAAGGCTGCTCCGGCTTCACCAAAAAATACCAGGCGACGACAGCCAGATTGGCCAGCGTAGCCATGCCTAATAGCAATTCCGTTTTGTTTTCAATACGCAGCATCTGAGGTTTAGTTTTTTTGAATAATATTTCAAGGCAACGGAAATATTGCAGACAATACCTTCACCAACAGGTTTTGTGCAAATCTTCAAGACAGGCAGGATATAATGTTCAAAACTTATTGGTGCAAAGTATAAAAAAGGCTGTTCCACCCGCTATAACAGGCCGGTTATACCTATCTTCCCTTTGTTTATCCTTTGAATCTGACATGAAAGAAAAAAGGATTATCATCGCCCGGCTTTTTCGATCGCCAGGCGCAACCCATGAGGTAATTTCGATGGGTCAGGATGTTCGGCCAGCAGGGTTTTCAGCTCTGTCGGTGTAAGGAGAAAGAGCAGACCTTCACTGCTGATATGCAGGGGTGGCGGGAGGGGAATATCCCATTTTTTGTACCACAGCCGGCCAAAATTATACTGGACGGATTTATCTTTTTTGTTATATATAAAATGGTAGGTAAGCTTGTCATCTGATTGATAAACTCCAAACAACATACGCACGTTTTCAAAAAAAACAGGCATAAGGACAGGAATACTATTTTGCTCACAAATCTCGTCCCTGGGTCCCAGCAAGCGTGGGTTTTCCCAAAACCCTTTTCCGACGCTACCTTTTTTAAATTGGGCAACATATCTGGGTAGGGTACCCCGGCCCAAAACGTTAAAAATCGTATCGCAGAAAGGTTTCAGAAACCTCAGGGAATCTCCGAAAGGGAAAAAGATATAGCCCGAAACCAAATACACCGGATTTTTGCTATCCATAGGCTTGATCCCTGCGCGAAAACCTTGATTTTCTGCCAGTGCAATGAGCTCATAGTCCTGAGGATGCCTTGTAAAAACCTTATTTCCGCTTTGGGAGTAAATTATTTTTTCGCCATTGGGCAGGTTGGTCATATTAGAAAAAGGGAGTTCACAAAAAGCCTCGGTTTGGAAATTGCCGTCCAAGTCAAATTCCAGTATTTTGCGTTCAAAGCCAGCGGAAATTTCGATTACTTTGCGCTTTGGGTTAAGATTAAAGCTGGTAATTTTGGTAAATTCTCCGGGTCCACTACCCGTGCTGGTGAGTTTTTTAATAAAATCACCGGTTTGCAGATCAAAAATAGCCAGTGCGCTGTTGATACCCGTGTACAACAGGAAAAGGCGCCCATCACAAACGGCCATTTGATAGGGTGTATTGCCAATAACAGCACTGCGCGAAGTTTCCAGGGCCACCCAGTCAATACCGTTGATAAGATCGTCTAATTCTGCTTCACCTGCTATCCGGCGATTATCCAGAAAGATAGGTTCTGCCGTACCCGGAAGTTCTTCCAGTTGGGAATTACTGCATCCCCAGCACAAAAGGCATAATGCAAAAGCATACATTTTCATGGCGGAAGTTTTTTTACCCTCGGTATCAAAACTTTGGCCGCAGGCCATTTCGGGGCTTTGCCCCTATAATGGACCTGCGTCCAAAGTCAACCGGGGTTTAGTTAGAGAAGCTAGCGAATAGTAATCGTACAATCAGGTTGGAAAATGGCTATCCTGCTGGAACTCCCCCTGCAGTCGTTCCGGAATTCACAGGCTTTGCTTGTTCCCGTACCACAATCCTTTTCATAAAAAGTATTGTATCCGCCATTCCCATCTACATTAAAGCTGGTGTTTCGGCTCAACCATGCAGACAAGCCCCCTGCGGCCGAGCGGCCACAGATCTTGGTCACCTGCTGAAACCCACACTTGGTATTTTGGCCGTCGAGGGGGTCCTCGTGTTCCCGATCGTAGGGATCCACCCAATAATCATAGGCTTTCAGGCTACCAGGGTGGAGCATCAGCGAGGCGGAGGTGAGCACGGCGATGGCCATTGCTGCTGCCCGCAAAAAAGTGGTTTTAATCGTTTGCATAAACAGTTGTTTAGTTTGAAAAAAAGTTTGAATAACCGCCCCGGTACTGGCCGGAAACGGGGGGTAAGTGAGCGCGCCTCATTACCTCACAAAAATACCAGGCCTGCAACACAAATGCTATCCACCTTCTACAAGGTTTGTTCCACCGGGTAAACCCCCGAAAAAATTCCTGCTTTTTTACTTTTTTATCGGAAAATCAAGTAGTTGAATATTCCTAATACCATAGGGAATGTATAGCTTTGCCCCAATAGTCATAAAAATTATTGTATGAAATATTTGCTCTTTACCTTGTGCCTAAGTGGATTTTGGAGTATTTCCCAGGCACAGAATGCCCCACTCCGGCAAATCCTAGGAAGCCTCCCCCGGGAAATGGATACCTTGTTGAACCAGCCTGACAAATACCGTATACAAATCGTCTATACCCAAATTGACCGGGATGCCCAAAACCGTCCGCATTTCCAAACCTTTACTTTCGGGGATTCTTCCCAGTATTTTTACCCCGCCAGCACCGTAAAAATGCCTGCGGCCATATTGGCACTCGAAAAGCTCAACGCCCTCGGCATTGTTGGGGCCAGTCGCCACAGCACCATGTTGACCGGTGCAGCCCGTACGCCGCAGACCGCAGTCAAATCCGACTCCACTGCTGCCTCCGGCTTGCCATCCATTGCCCATTACATCCGGAAGATCTTTCTTGTGAGCGACAATGATGCTTTCAATAGACTATATGAATTCCTGGGTCAGGAATACCTCAACGACCGGCTCCGCAGCAAGGGTTATCCGCGCACCCGCATCGTACACCGCCTATCCGTAAGCGGTTTCGATTCCATTGCGAACCGCTATACCAACCCGGTCAGCTTGCTGGACAGCCTCGGCAACCTTTGCTATTTCCAGGGTGAAGTCTTTAGCCAGTGCCCTCCGACGGAAATGGGGCTGGGCACACAATCCCTTGGGAAGGGTTATATCGGCGGGGAAGGAAAGCCCATATTACAACCTTTCGACTTTTCTTTCCGCAATTATGTTGGATTACGCGAACTCCATAATATGCTACAAGCAGTGCTCTTTCCTGATGCAGTACCTGCAGCACGACGATTCAGGTTAAATCAGGGCGACGAGGAACTCCTCCTTCGAACCATGTCTATGCTGCCTCATGAATCTGCTTATCCCCGGTATGACACAGCAACTTACTACGACCGCTATGTCAAATTCCTGATGTTCGGCGATAGCACGGATAAACCCATGCCCTCGCATATCCGGGTATTTAATAAAGTCGGGAATGCTTATGGTTTCCTCACCGACGTGGCATATATCGTGGACTTCAGGAATAAAGTCGAATTCCTGCTTGCAGCCACTATCCATGTCAACGCAGATGGAATTTTCAATGACAACCAATATGAGTACGACACCATTGGCTACCCTTTCCTCGGGGCCCTTGGCCGAGCGGTTTATCAGTACGAACTCCGCCGGCCGGTGCGGCACAAACCAGATTTAGGCAGGTTTGAACCATATCGGTTGAACAAGTGACCCCGCTCAATTTTATTCTACAGAAAAATTGATTTTTTCTTTTCTTTCCGTAATTTTGCTATCCCAAATGGGAAGAAGCCACCCTAGCTCAGTTGGTAGAGCAACGCATTCGTAATGCGTGGGTCGGGAG
>CAZGOT010000024.1:0-19962 GCA_964527495.1 uncultured Haliscomenobacter sp. | reverse complement strand
CGAAGCACAGGAAAGCAACCTGCCTGCTATCGGGTGACCAGTAAAAAGCCCGGTAGAAACTACCCCGACCCAACATTTCTTCCCAATAGACCCAGGAGGCATAGCCGTTGTAAATATCTTCTCCCCCATCACGTGTCAGTTGCCGTTCCAACCCTGTTTTAAGGTCATACACGAAGAGGTTATTATCGCGGGTATAGGCTATTTTACTGCCATCCGGAGAAAAGAGGGGCGTTTTTTCCTCTCCTGCACTGGCGGTAATCGGGCGAAAGGCATTATTGCTTCTGGAAAAGAGAAAGAGGTCCCCTTTGTGCAAAACGGCCAGTTGGTCGCCTTGGGCTGATTCGGAGCTTCCGCCGGGTGTGGCGCGTACGCCCTCAGGCAGCAGGGTGCTCAGGGGTTTAATATCGGCGTAGGGCGCCTCCTTACTTGTCCGGGCGTTTACGCTTATAGTTGTTTTACCGCCATCGCGGGAAAGTGTAAAGTTTTCTCCATCGAGCCATTTGCCGAAACGTGGCAGTTCCTGGGCATGGGCGATGAAAGCTCCCAAAACGCCAAGGAGGATCAGGTGTTTTTTCATGGTATATGGTTTTGAAAAGGGAGGGTAAAATAAAAAATTGCTGCCAAAGGCAACAATTTTTAGGGAATGCTCAAACGATTTTTTTGAACAAACCGCTCATGAGCAGTTGCAGGACTGCAGATTCCACCGTTTCGGCGGACAGGGTCTTCCCGGGGCGGAACCAATCATAAAGCCATCGGATGGCAGAAAAGAGGGTAAAGAGCGTGACCCGGGGTTCTATAGCTGTGAGCTGCCCGGAGTCCATACCCTGACGGAGAAGGCTGAGGAATCGGCGTTCGTAATCCTGGCGCATAGACAGGAACTGTTCGAGGTAAGGTTGGCTGAGATGGCGCCATTCATCGTTAAAAGAGGTGACGGAGGTCTGATCCTGAACAGCCATGCGCACATGGTAGCGCAGGAGGTATTCAATTTTATCCCCTGCAGGCACGGAGAGCTGTTCCGCTTCGTCCATAGCCTGCAGAAATTTTTCTGCGGTGCCAAAGCAAATTTCACGCAGGAGATCTTCTTTTGACTGAATGTGGTTATACAGGCTGGAAGCCTGGAGGTGGACTTCCTTTGCGAGGTCGCGCATGGAAGTTGCGGCATAGCCCTTATCCCGGAAGAGCCGTGCGGCGGATTCCAGGATTTGTTGTTTTTTATTTTTTTCTGATTCCTGCATACTGTTTTTTGGATCACTGGTCAAAATCAACACGTACAATGTTGGTTAGTGGTCTTGCCTGACAGGTGAGGATATACCCAGCTTCCACTTCATCCGGCTCAAGGGCGTAGTTGATGGCCATTTCGACTTTTCCCTCCAGTAGTTTGGCTTTACAGGTACAACAGACGCCTCCTTTACAGGAAAAAGGCAGGTCTGCTCCTGCGGCCAGCGCAGCGTCGAGCAGGTTCTGTTCCTGGCCTTTCATTTTAAAATGCAGGGCATTGCCATCGAGACGGATATGGACCTGGGTTAGCAGGCCGGGTATGGTAGGGGATTGGTTAAGGTGGGGGCTGGTTTGTTGCGTAGTACCTGCGTGGAATAACTCAACGTGCATCTTTTTCCGATCTACGCCAGCATTTTCCAGATATTCCCGCAGGTCAGCCACCATTTGAGCGGGTCCGCAGAGGAAAAATGTGTCCGTTTCCTGTATGTCAGCCAGCCTGGGAAAAATCAAGGGGAATTTTGAGGTGTCTATGCGCCCGGAGAGCAGGTCACTTCCCATATCTTCGCGGCTAAGGATATGAAAAAGAGAAAAACGACCGAGATAGCGGTTTTTCAATCCTTCCAGTTCCTCGCGAAAAATGATAGAATCGGTTGTCCTGTTGCCGTAGAAAAGGAGGAACGAACTCTCTGGTTCCTGGGCAAGGATAGTTTTAAGCAAGGCAATGACCGGAGTAATCCCGCTTCCTGCCACAAAGGCCACATACTGCTTCCGGTGTGTTGCATCGAGTGGAACGTGGAAGTTGCCTGTGGGCGTCATCACGTCCAGCATATCTCCCGGGCGCAGGCGGTCGTTGGCGAAGCTGGAAAATTTTCCGCCGGGAATTTTTTTGATGGCAACCCGCAGTGTTCCATCCAAAGGGCTGCTGCAGATGGAATAGGAGCGGCGTACCTCTTCTCCGTCAATTTCTGCCCGTAGTGTGAGGTACTGTCCTGCAAGAAACTGATAGAGGGGCACAAGGGGTTCGGGCACTTCAAATGCTACGGAAACGCAATCGGAGGTTTCCCTGCGGACTTCTTTTACTTGGAGACGGTGAAATTTTATCATTACGCACGAATGAACGTTCGTTTGCAAAGATAAGAAGTTTTCCAGAGCTGGTACAGGAAATAATGCCGATGAGCTACGTGAAAAGGTATTTTAGTATTTAAGAGGGGATCTATCTCTGTATCGGACAGAAAAAGATATTTTCAGGAGACTGCCTGGAAAGGCATCTTCGCGTGCTGCGCGCCAAATAAATATGCTTTGGCGGCGAAAGAAAATTTTGAATGAACAGCCTCTGTCTGAAAGGTATGAGGCTGTGTAAAAATCCGGGAAACGTCCTTTCGCAGCTGACAGCACCAAATGATACTTTGAACAAACACTTTTTTAGTTGATTTTGCTTTGCAAAATCAACTAAAAAAGTGTTTGTTCAAAATATTCTTTCGCCGCCGAATACGGCGCAAGCCGACAAAAGACTTATGGAACAGCCTCTTTATAACCCTATTTTGCCGCTGAAGGCAGCAATATAAAATTTAGCAACATCCATTTTTATAGGAAAGTACAATTTCCTGCAAAAAAGGCGTACGGAGACAGCAAGCCAGTGGTTTATTAGTTGAGGCTGCTGATGTGCTTCATCAGGCTGCTCTTCAGGTTGGCTGCTTTGTTGGGATGCCAGGTATTTTTCTTGGCGAGCTTGTCAATCATACTGATGACTTTGGGCAGGAACTGTTCTGCTTCGGTCTTATCGGTGATGCTGCGGAGCTTTGCAATAGACGTACGAGCCGTCTTCTTGTAGAAGCGATTGGATATCCGCTTTTTGGCAGTCTGGCGGATGCGTTTTTCTGCTGATTTATGGTTTGCCATAAAAATTGAACTTCTTCGTTTACAACAATTCGGAGCGCAAAGATAAGTGTTTTTTTTGAATGGCAAACAAGTGGCTTATCTTTTTTATAAGACTTATTGAACGCAATGCGTTGGGGGATGGGTTCAAGTCTGGAAAGGGGAGTGTGGGTTCTTGCATTTACGGCTTTATTGCTCTTGTGGAGGGCGGGCGGAGTTATCTGCTGAGGTGAAATGTTCCCGGAGGATATCGGCGAGAGGTTTGGATTGCAGTTTGGATTGTATCCAGGGAGCTGGATTGAGGAAGATGAATGAGCGCTGTTCGAGTGGATTATTGCGGAGGACTTGAACTTCGGCGAGGAAGGCCTGCAGGACTTCGGGGTGTCGGCTGGGCTCGGTACGGAGCAGGAGGCGGAAATGGTGGATAACGGCAGTTTGCAACTGGCTCGGGTCTTTCATGCGCTGGATAAAGCGCGCTGTATTCTGTAGGCGGTAATCGAGCAGTTCAAAGTTGCCCAGGTCAAAATGGGCCATGAGGAAAAGGAGTTGGGTATATGCCTGCAGGTCTTCGCGCAGGGCTCTTCCTTCGGCATTGAGAATTTTGTTGATAAAATCGATAGCCTGCCCGGGCCGTCCGGCAATCAGAAAAGTGCAGGCAATTTTGTAATAAAAGATCAGGACCTTATGCGGGTCGAGCAGATCTTCATATCGCTTAATCCGCCCCAGCGTACGTGGGATCAGGCGCAGGGCTTCCTGGACGTTGCCGTCCAGAAAAGAGCGGTTGAACCTGGCCTGGTGGACGAAAAGGAAGGACAGGATTTTGGAATTGTAGTCGAGCCGGTTGTATGCCTCTTGCCGGAAGGCTTCCAGGCGTTCGAGGGTTTCGCCGAAGACCGGGTAGTTTCGGCAATAAAAAGCCGTGATGAGCACATGGTGCATACCGATGAGGAACATATCCACATCGGGCTGGATCATTCGGGGGTCAATATCATAAAGATGGATCCAGTTTCTCGCGTAGGCCAGGCAAAGGTCGTATTCCTGGAGCAGGTAGTGCTGCCAGAAGTTGGTCTGATAGAGATACACTTTCTCAAAAAAGGTTAGGCTCTGGCGGTCTATCCGGGGGAGGAAATTCTGGAAAAATGCTTCTGCATCAAGTCGTTCCGGCATATTTTTGGCATGTCCGGAATTAATAAAGCGCCGTTGCAGGAGGAGTTTGAAATTAGACAGCTCGACGATGGTTTTGGTAATACTGCTTCGGGAACTGGCTTCTTCGGTGAGGTCTTCCATGCGTTCTGTGGAGCTGCGGGTAATGTGCCGGGATTCGATACGCTTTTCATACTCCACGATTTCCAGGTGCAGCAGGTCGTTATTAATGGCGATGGCGAGGGTTTTTGCCCGGGCGAGCAGTTTGAGTGCCTGGATATACAGTCCTTTTCCATAGAGGACGTCGGCATAATCTATCCATTCGCGTACCTGGATTTCATCGCGTTTGCCAAGGTGGACGAGGCGCAGGCTGGTGAGGATGTGTTGGTATAGGTGTCTTTTGAGGTTGGAAAACTGGCTTTTGCTGGCTCCTTTGAGCTTTCGGAGGAGTAATTCTTCGTTATAACTGGCCTGTTTTTCCAGTACGTCGAAAAGCTGGAGGAACTTCAGGTCCCCTTCCCCCTGAATTCGGCGGGCATAAAGCCGGAAGTTGCGCTTTTCTGCTTTGGTGAGCGAACAAATCAGCGCAAAAAGGTAATCGCCATGCGAAATGGGCATACGCTGCAGAATTTAAGTATTCATTTGAAACAGGCGGCAGGCTCTACGAAACGGATTTTTGCTCTATTGCCTGCAAAATACACATTTCTCCCGGCGTTTAATGCGATTTCCAGAAGAAAGGGGTAAAGAGTACCAGGATGGTGAAAATCTCGAGACGGCCCAGGAGCATGAGACCGGATAGGATAATTTTCGCTGCGTCGCCCATCCATCCGAAATTGTCAACTGGCCCAACTTTTCCAATTCCGGGCCCAACATTGCTTAGGCAGGTGATAACGGCGCCCATCGAGGTCATGAAATCATATCCCAGGCCGGCCAGAAGGATAGCGCCACCGAGGAATACCATCAGGTAAAGCAGGAGGAAAATGATGATATGCGTCAGAATCTTCGGAGCAACTACTTCGCCATTGATTTTTAGCGGGACGATGGCGCGGGGGTGGATAATCCGCTTGAACTCTAGCCAGGAATTTTTGAAAAAGACCAGGTTCCGGATTATTTTAATTCCTCCGGCTGTGGAGCCAGCACAGCCACCTATAAAGAGTAAGATAAAAAATACCATAATGGCAGCATTGCCCCATGTGGTATAATCTGCAGTCACGAACCCGGTAGTCGTTAAGACCGAAACCACCATGAACAGGCTGTCCCGAAAGGCGGGTTCGGGTGCATAACCGTGATTTTTCCAAAGATGGGCTGCGAGGAGCAGCGCAACGAAAAGTGTAAAGAGCAGATAAGCCCGGAATTCCTCATTATTCCATACTTTCCTCATTTTTCCCTTTAGTCCAAGATAAAGTATGGTAAAGTTGCTCCCTGCAAGGAACATAAACAGGATGAGGGTGTACTGGATAGGCAGGCTTGGGAAAGCATCTATGCTGGCATTTCGGGTTGAAAACCCTCCGGTCGCCATGGTGGCGTAGGAGTGGTTGAAAGCATCGAACCAGTTCATGCCAAAAATTTTTAGCAAAAGGATCAGGACTACGGTGAGGCCCACATAGATAAGCCACAGGCGTTTTGCGGTTTCCTGGATGCGTGGGTGCAGCTTTTCTGAGGTTGGTCCGGGAGCTTCGGCAACGAATAACTCTATACCACCGATGCCGAGCAGAGGGAAGATGGCCACAGTGAGGACGATAATCCCCATGCCGCCAATCCAATGGGTCATGCTGCGCCAGTAAAGAATTCCTTTGGATACGCCTTCGATATCGGTAAGAACAGAAGCGCCGGTAGTCGTCAATCCGGAAACCGTTTCAAACAGGGCATCGGCAAAGTTGGGGATAGCCCCGCTAATTATATAGGGCAGCATACACGAAAGGGACATGGTGATCCATCCGGAAACGACGATAAGGTAGCCCTCGCGCTTTCGTATGCCAGTGTTTTTTCGGGGGCTCAGAGCAATGAGGATTCCTCCGGTAGCCGCACAAATCAGACCAGACCATAGGATTGGCCAATGATCGTCGGATTGGAATAGAAAACACACCGGTAACACGCTTAGAGTAAAAAGCGAAAGTAAAAGCAGCAAAAATCCCAGGATGCGAAAAATGACACCGGTATTGAGCATGGTGTGGAAAATAATCAGGTTAAGTTAGCGGAAAAGTTGCTCCACTTTGCCGATAGCTTCCGGCAATGCGAAAACAATAACTTTGTCGTTGACCTGGAGTTGGAAATCGCCATTTGGCAGTATGCCTTCTTCACCCCGGATTACCCCGCCAATGAGAGCTGTATTAGGTAAAGAAATGGATTTCAAGGGCTTGCGCGTGAGCTGGTTCTGTTTGTGCAGGACAAACTCGATAACTTCGGCATCCACTCCATGCAGACTGGTAATGGCTTCGATTTTTCCTTTGCGCACAAAGCGGAAAATATTATTTGCCGCAATGAGTTTTTTGTTTATCAAGGTATCCACCCCGATTTCGTGGGAAAGGTGGATATATTCCCTGTTTTCTACCTGGGCAATCGTTTTGGCAATTCCCCTGCTTTTGGCAGTAAGGCTGGTAATAATATTGGTTTCCGAGTTGGGGGTGAGGGCAATGAAAACATCTGTATTATCCAGTCCTTCTTCCTCCAGGAGGTCAATATTACTGGAATCTCCGTTAATGATAAGGGTGGAGTGGAGTTCTTCGGAAAGTTCCCTGCAGCGGCTTTTATCTTTTTCGATCAGGGTGACGTTATAATCCTTTTCCAGGCGTTTGGCTGTTGCCAGGGCAAGCGGGGTACTCCCTACAATCATTATATTTTTGACCCTGGTTTTCTGGCTACCTGCCAGTGCTTCGACCTGGCAGATATTTTGTCGGTCGCTGAGGAAATACACATGGTCATTGCGCTGCAAAACCGTATTGATATCAGGGATAATAGTCTGTGCACCTCGTAAAATGGCAATGGGCTTCAGGGTGACTCCAGCATTCCAGTTGATAAAGTCGCTTACTTTTTTATTCAGCAATTGCGAATTTTCGTGGACGGAAATACCCATCAGGTTGATTTTGCCGTCTTCGAACTCGAATACATCGGTGAAAGAACACTGGCGGACGAGGCGCTTGATTTCTTCTGCGGCCAGGTCGTGGGGCGACATAACTGAGTCAACGCCCAGTTGCCGGAAAATTTCTTTTTGGACGGGTTCGATATATTCCGGTCTGGCGACGCGGGCCACCGTCTGTCGGGCCCCCATTTTTTTGGCCAGCATGGCCGTAATCAGGTTGGTCGTTTCAGAAGTCGTAACGGCCAGGACAAGGTCGGCATCTTCGGCATCGGCTTGTTCGAGGATCCGGTTGGATGCAGAATCTCCGCGGATGGTCAGTACATCAAGGTGGGTGTTGGCATAGTCCAGAACTTCCTGGCTGTTGTCAATCAAGACAATATCCTGATTTTCATAGGAGAGGAGTTCGGCAAGGTGAAAACCCATGTCTCCTGCTCCTGCGATGATAATTTTCATGTAAAAAAATTATAAAAGTGCCGTTTGGGGCAACCAAACACCGGGATTTACGCGTTATTAGGGCACAAATATTTGTGATTTGTAGCTAAAAAACAACAATCAAAGCAATAATTAATGAAAATCCTGATGGTATGCCTGGGCAATATTTGCCGATCCCCCCTTGCAGAGGGGATTATGCAGGAAAAACTAAACTGGGAAGTTGATTCGGCTGGTACTGGTGGGTGGCATCATGGGGAAAAACCCGACCGCCGTTCGATTTCTGTGGCAAACAGCAACGGAATTGATATCAGCAGGCAGAGGGCACGGCAGTTCTCAAAAGCCGACTTTATAGAGTTTGATCTGATTTTTGCGATGGATAAATCCAATTACAAGGACCTGCTCCAACTGGCACCGGACCCTGCAGCCCGGAGCAAAGTTTGGTTAATCCTGGATGCCGCTTATGGGCAGCCTCTCGAAGTTGCAGACCCGTATTACGATGAGGATGCCTTTGAACCTACCTTCCGCCTCCTGGACGAGGCTTGTGATAAAATCCTGGATCGCCTCCTTATTGGGAAGCTCGAAGGTGTGTAAGGGTTTTGTAAACAGCCTCGAGAAATAAAATTTCGTTGAAAACAATGATGAAAAATCTCACCTTTGCCCTTTTTGCAGTTTATCTGCCGGCAGTTTTAGCCGCACAAAACAGCAATACTATGCGTGTAATGTCTCTAAACGGCACCTGGAAGTTCCACCAGGACGGCCAGGAATACTGGATGCCTGCAACGGTGCCCGGAACAGTACATACGGATTTGCTCGCCAATGGCAAAATCGAAGATCCCTATTACCGCACCAACGAACGGGAGGTACAATGGGTGGATAAAGTGGATTGGGAGTATGTGCTGGACTTTGATGTTGAGCCGGACATGCTGGCATATGATGCGGCACAACTGGAATTTCTTGGACTGGACACCTATGCCGAGGTCTATCTGAACGATTCCCTGATAATTCGGGCAGATAATTTTTTTATTGCCTGGGAAAAGGAGGTAAAGGCACTACTAAAGCCTGGAAAAAATCAGTTGCGGGTCTTCTTTCACTCCCCGACTGCGACCGGGCTTAAGAAACTGGCCCAACATGGATTTCCCCTGCCTGCTGTCAACGACCAATCGGAGAATGGAGGGTTGGGCGATCAGCGGGTGAGCGTATTTATGCGGAAACCTGGTTACCACTTTGGATGGGACTGGGGCCCACGGCTGGTTAGTATCGGTATTTGGCGCCCCGTACAGTTGCGCTTCTGGAAATCCGCCCGCCTGGAAGATGTATTCTTCCGCCAGGACTCCCTGTCTGCCGAACAGGCCAGGCTAACAGCAGTCTGTGAAGCACATGTCCTGAGTGCCGGCGATTACACGCTGGAAATCCGCTCTGCAGATTCGCTGCTCAGTACCCAGCAAATTCGCCTGGAACCAGGCAAGCATACTATCAACGTACTATTTGCGATAGATAACCCGGTCCTCTGGTGGACGAAAGAACTCGGCAATCCACACCTTTACCACCTCGAAGCCCACCTGCGTAGTGGAAGTGAACAGCTCGATCAAATCAGCCATCGCATTGGCCTGCGGACTATACGGGTGGTTCAGACACCCGATGGCGATGGGAAGGGGGGGAGTTCCTTTTACTTCGAACTCAATGGTCGCCCGGTTTTTGCCAAAGGTGCCAATTATATCCCCAACGACCTGTTTATCCCCCGTGTTAGCGCCGACCACTACCAGCGTATGATTGCTTCTACCACCGAGGCTAATATGAATATGCTGCGCGTATGGGGAGGAGGCTTTTATGAGGAAGATATTTTCTATGACCTCTGCGATGAAAACGGTATTTTAATCTGGCAGGATTTTATGTTCGCCTGTTCGATGTATCCCGGTGACGAAGAATTTCTCCAAAATGTTGAAGCTGAGGCGGTGTATAACGTTCGACGGCTGCGCAACCAGCCCTCCATCGCGCTTTGGTGCGGCAATAATGAAATTGATGTGGCCTGGGCCAATTTTAATGAATTTCGGGGCTGGGGCTGGAAACAGCAGTATACTAAGCCCCAAAGGAAATATATCTGGGAGGCCTACGAAAAAGTTTTCCACCAAATGTTGCCTGCAGTAGTAGGCACCTATCATCCTGGGATGTTTTACTGGCCAAGTTCTCCCTACTATAAGCCAGGGGAACACGCGGGAAATGATACCCCTGCGGGCGATATCCACTACTGGGGTGTCTGGCAGAGCGATACACCTTTCACGGCATTTTATGAAAATATTGGGCGGTTTATGAGCGAATATGGCTTCCAGTCTTTTCCTGAAATGAAGACTATCCTGAGTTATGCGCTCCCGGAGGATCTCGATATCAAATCGGAGGTAATGACGGCCCACCAGCGTTCCTTCGTGGGTAATGACCGCATGACACGGGGATTGCGCTATTATTACCATGTTCCGGAAAAATTTCCCCATTTTGTCTATCTCGCCCAGCTCCTGCAGGCAGAGGGGATTAAAATGGCGATTGAAGCGCATCGCAGCGCTATGCCGTATAATATGGGTTCCCTGTACTGGCAGCTAAACGATTGCTGGCCCGTAGCTTCCTGGTCTGGTATGGACTACTTTCAGCGCTGGAAGGCTATGCACTACTTTATTAAAAATGCCTTTGAACCCGTCGCGCTCGTAGCCAGGGAAAAGAACGAAATGCTGCATGTTCAGGTTGTCTCCGATCTGAAGGATTCTCTCGCGGCCACTCTGGAACTAAAGGTGATAGACTTTAAGGGAAATATACTTTCAACCCGTTCCTATCAAGTACAGATGCCAGATAATACCGCTTTTTTAGTTGCTGATATTCCGATAGTGGAATTGAAAGGAGCTGGCAATGGGAAGGAAAGGGTGCTGGAAATGATTCTGGTTAAGGACGGAGAAACGCTTTCCCGGGGACTACATTACTTCCAGCAAGTCAAGAATCTGACGCTGCCTAAAGACCCGGGTGTACAGAAAACGTTATCTCCCTTGCCCAATGGGGATGGCTATCTGATTGAAGTCCGTGCAGAGCGGCTGGCTAAAAACGTGCTGCTCGAATTTCCTTCAGCAGACGGTCATTTCTCGGATAACTATTTTGACCTCCTACCCGGGGAAACGCGAAGGGTACAGTTCCTACCCCGCAAAGCAGTGGCCCTGACGGCAGCAGATTTGCATGTGCTTTCCGTTGCCGATACCTTTTAATTCAACAGGTAAAATGTAACCTTATGCGAAAGGGGGAATGGTATTTTCTCTTTGCCTGGTAGCAGAAAAACCCCCTTCAAAAGCTAAAAAAACCTATATTTGCGGCTCAAAATATTACTGGATCCAATGGGAAACTATTCATTCATAGCTAATGCACATCCTGCATACATAGAATCTTTGTATGCGCGCTTTCTCCAAAACCCCGATGAGGTGGAAGAAGACTGGAGGATATTTTTTAAAGGTTTCGAATTTGGTCTTTCAGACAAAGGCGGCCCACTGGAAATGGGTGCTGGTACAACGCCCGTAGGGATTAATCCCAAAGAATTCCGGGTTATGGCGCTGATTAATGCCTATCGCTTTCGTGGCCATTTGGAATCTGATACCAATCCAATCCGCAAGCGGCGCGACCGCCATGCCAAACTGGCCATCACCGATTTCAGTCTTGGAGAAGAGGATCTTGATACCGTTTTTCAGGCAGCAAAAGAATGTGGCATGGAAAAACCATCCACGCTTCGTGAAATTGTTGCCCACTTGCGCAGGGTGTATTGTAGTCATATCGGATTTGAGTTCAATTACATCCAGGCCCGGGAAAAACGCCGCTGGTTGCGGACCCGTATCGAAGCCCATAAGCCAGAAAAACGCTACGAAATATCTATCGAAAAAAAGCGCCGTATACTGGAAAAACTGAACGGTGCGGTTGTGTTTGAAAATTTCCTTCACACAAAATACGTAGGTCAGAAGCGTTTCTCCCTCGAGGGGGGTGAATCAGCAATCGTCGGGCTGGATGCGATTATCAACAAAGCGGGTGAAATGGGTATCCGCGAGGTATTCATGGGTATGGCACACCGCGGCCGACTGAATGTACTGGCTAATATTATGGGGAAGACCTACGAACAAATTTTCACAGAATTTGAAGGTACCGTCATCCCTGACCAGAGCTTCGGCGACGGCGATGTAAAATATCACCTCGGGTATTCTTCCCAGATGATTACTCCCTCCGGCAATATGGTACAACTGGAGTTGGTACCCAATCCTTCCCACCTGGAGGCAGTAAACCCCGTTGTGGAAGGTTTCGCGCGCTCCAAAGCCGATGTGCTCTATAACAGCGACTATGACCGCCTGTTGCCCATCCTTATCCACGGTGATGCAGCTCTTGCCGGGCAAGGGGTAGTCTATGAAACAATCCAGATGAGCAAACTCGAGGGCTATGCAACAGGTGGTACTCTCCATCTGGTAATCAATAACCAGATCGGGTTTACCACTGATTTCGATGATGCCCGCTCTTCAACCTATAGCACTGGTGTAGCCAGCGTGGTAGATGCTCCTGTGTTTCACGTCAATGGTGA
The DNA here is from genome assembly GCA_964527495.1 of uncultured Haliscomenobacter sp. Lineage (GTDB taxonomy): Bacteria > Bacteroidota > Bacteroidia > Chitinophagales > Saprospiraceae > JADJPL01. The sequence continues at coordinate 7,630 of CAZGOT010000024.1, read as the reverse complement.
CGATCCGGAAGCCCTGGTCTTTGCCGTGGAGCTCGCCCTGGAATATCGTCAGGAGTTCAATGAAGATGTATTTATAGATATGCTGTGCTATCGCCGTCATGGACATAACGAAGGGGACGACCCGAAGTTTACCCAGCCGGATATGTACGATATTATTGTTAAACACCCTAATCCCAGGGAAATTTATACCAAACAACTGGTTGAAACGGGTGTGCTGGAAAAACAACTTGCGGATGAGCTGGAGGCAAAATTCTGGGCTACACTACAAGAGCGCCTGGACAATGTGCGTCAGCAAGCATTGCCCTACGTGCTGCAGGCGCCAGAAGCCGCGTGGCAAGCCTTGGAAAAGGCAAAGCAGTCAGATTTTGAGCAATCTCCCAAAACGGGTGTGGCCAGGGAAACCCTCGAGGCTATTGCCCATCAGTTGCTTAAACTGCCTTCGGATTTCTCTACCTTGCCTAAAGCCCAGCGCTTGCTCGAGGACAAGAAGAAAATGCTGGCCGACAACCAGCTCGATTGGGCCATGGGTGAGCTTATGGCCTATGGAAGTATCCTTCAGGAAGGAAAAGATATACGCATCAGCGGACAAGATGTGAAGCGGGGAACTTTCTCCCATCGCCATGCTGTGATGTATGACGCAAAAACCGGCAAACAGTACAACAGGCTTGCTAATTTTCGGGAGGGACAGGGAAAATTCCGCATATTCAACTCGCTGCTTTCTGAATTCGGTGTTATGGGTTTTGAATATGGCTATTCCCTCGGTACCCCACACTCCTTAGTGCTTTGGGAGGCACAGTTCGGCGATTTCCATAATGGGGCACAGACAATGGTGGATCAGTTCATTACAGCTGCCGAAAGCAAATGGCAACGTATGAGCGGACTGGTCCTGCTACTGCCGCATGGGTATGAAGGTCAGGGGCCAGAACACTCAAGTGCCCGCATGGAACGTTTCCTGCAGGCCTGTGTCGATTTGAATATGGTCGTGGCCAACGTCACTACCCCGGCCAATTTCTTCCACTTGTTGCGCAGACAACTTGCCTGGAACTTTAGAAAACCTCTCGTGGTAATGTCGCCGAAATCCCTGCTGCGGCACCCGGGCTGCGTTTCTCCTATAGAAGATATGGCCAGCGGAACGCGTTTTCAGGAGGTTATCCCAGATCCCGATTTCGCAAAGTCCAAAGCACCTAAGGTAGCAAGGATGGTGATGTGTACAGGGAAGGTGTACTACGACCTTCTGCAGAAAAAACGCGAAATGGATGCCCGGGATGTGGCTATCGTGCGGGTAGAACAAGTGTACCCCTTTCCTGCTGGCCAACTGGATGCGCTTGTTGAAAAATACGGCAACCCAGAGCTGGTTTGGGTACAGGAAGAACCGGCGAATATGGGGGCATGGACCTTTGTTGCACTCCATTACCGCCCGGGACAAATCCGCTTGATTTCGCGTAAAGCAGGGTCCTCACCCGCCACCGGCTTCAAAAAAGTACATGATCAACAACAAGAAAATATTGTACACCAGGCTGTCAATGTTCTGCAGGAAGAATCTGCGTGATATGGTAAACAAAGGCCTGGTTATCGGCGCATTGGTATTGGTCGCTGCCTTTTCTTCCTGTAGACCAAAAGAAAAGGCAGCGACCAATCCCCCCATATCCACCATTCAGCCCCAACCCCAACCTCAACCTCAACCTCAACCTCAACCTCAACCTCAACCATCTGTCCCCCCTCCTGCACAGCCAGAAAATACCCGTATTGCCTATAACGGAACCGAAACATTTATGCGCGGCAACTTAGCCGCCGGAGAACGCAAAGCATTTCTGCTCCGGGTGCGCAAAGACCAACAGCTACAGGTTAGTGTAGATGCCGCTGATACCGGGGTGCTGATTACAGTACTCGATGAACAGGGTGCGGCAATTGGGAATACCGCCACAGTCTGGCAATGGACGACTACCTATGCCGGTGACCTGCGCATCGTCGTTTTTTCCAAATCACAAGCAGGTCAAAGTGGCTCAAAAGCATTTACGCTACGGGTCGCCCCAAATTGAAGCATCTTTAACCGCCTGCTATGTTGAGTTGTATCGAAATATCGCGCTTCATAGAGCAACATTATGGTCTGTCTGTCGAAGCGAAACGGCTTTCTGGCGAAGTGGACTTCAATTTTTTTCTGAAGGCTTCGGATGGGAGGCAGTTTCTTTTCAAGGTTGCCAACCCGGATACACCTGTGGAGCTTTTGGAACTTCAGAATGCCGCAATGTTACATCTTGCCGGGCAGCAGGGGTTGGATTTATCTATTTCCCAGATTTGCCCCAATTTGCAAGGGGAGGCGGTAACGGAGATAGGTACGGATACCGGTCAGGTCCTTTCGGCCCGCCTGCTGACCTGGATCCCTGGTCGGCCATTAGCTACGGTTACCCCCCACTCCGCTGGATTGTTATTCGAAACAGGAGAAGTGCTGGGGAAACTTTCCAGGGCACTGGCTGATTTTTCCCATCCTGCAGCCCATCGCTTCCTCAAGTGGGACCCCTCGCAAGCGGCATGGGCGTGCGGGGAACTTCATCGCATCCGGGATGTAGAAAAACGGGAACTTGCAGCTTATTTTGCGGAATTATTTGAAAAGGAGGCACTACCCCTGTTACCGTTTCTTCGACAAAGTGTCAATTATGGCGATGCCAACGATTACAATATTCTGATCACAGAGGATCCCTTCTCTCCCAGGGTGCCAGCGGTAATTGACTTTGGGGATATGGTTTATTCCCATACGGTCAACGAACTTGCCATCGGTCTGGCGTATCTCCTGATGCATAAACCCGATCCGCTTGCGGCTGCCATTCCGGTAGTCCAGGGCTATCATACGCAATACGCCTTGACAGAGCGGGAGGTGGAAGCCCTTTTTCCACTGCTTTGCGCCCGTCTGCTGATCAGCGTAACATGCTCGGCCATTAACCTGGAAGAAAACCCTGAAAACCATTATTTGCAGATCAGCGACCAACCTGCCTGGGAGTTGCTGCGCAGGTTGAGGGAGATTCCTCCGCGCTTAGCCTGCTACACTTTCCGCTATGCCTGTGGTTGGGAGCCTTGTCCCATTCACCAGCAATTTGTAGAATGGGCGCAGGCTAATGCGCATATATGTGCTGACCTCGTACCCCTGGATCTATCGGGGCCAGGGGTTGTTTGGCTGGACCTTGGCGTTGGTAGCCTGGATCTTGGTAGCTATGAGCATATTTTTGATCCACAAAAGCTGGATGATGCCATTCAGGGGATGCTGCGGGAGCGTGCTGCGGTCGCAGGATTAGGGCATTACGATGAGGTCAGGCCGCTTTATACTACGGATCAATTTGCGGTTGTGGGTAACGAAGGGCCTGCCTGGCGTAGTGTTCATATAGGGCTGGATATATTTATGCCAGCAGGTACACCCGTTTTTGCGCCTTTGGACGGAATCGTACACAGTTTTGCCAACAACCTCGGAGAACGCGATTATGGGCCAACTATCCTTCTGGAGCATCAGATTGCAGAAGGGTTTTCCTTTTTTACCTTGTATGGCCATCTCGATGCAGCTTCCATTGAAGACTTACACACTGGACAGAAAATATCCCGGGGGCAATCTTTTTGCCGCATTGGTCCCATGCCAGTTAATGGCAACTGGCCTCCCCACCTGCATTTTCAGATAATCCTTGATACGCTTGGCAAGGAAGGAGACTTCCCTGGGGTAGCCTTTCCGGAACAGCGAGCAATATGGACCAGCATTTGCCCGGATCCCTTGCTTTTGCTGAGGGGAAGTGCTTCTCCAGTTCCGAAAATGGAGCAAGTACCTACGCTGCTGGAACGCCGCCGAAATTCCCTTCCGGGCAATCTGAGTATTTCCTATCGCAGTCCCCTGCACATTGTTCGGGGAGTTGGGGCATACCTTTATGATGCGGATGCACGCCGTTACCTCGATACCGTAAATAATGTAGCGCATGTGGGGCATGAGCATCCCCGTGTAGTCCGGGCCGGACAGCGGCAGATGGCCGTACTTAATACGAATACCAGGTATTTGCACACCGCTATCCTGGAATTTTCAGAGGCCCTGTGTGCTACTTTACCCCCTCCGCTTGAAGTGATATTTCTGGTCAATTCTGGCAGTGAAGCCAATGAGCTGGCGATGCGCCTGGCGAAGACTTATACTGGACAACGGGATATGCTTGTGGTAGAGGTGGGCTATCATGGAAATACCAATGCTTGTGTAGAAGTTAGCGCATATAAATTTGATGGGCCTGGAGGCAAAGGTGCTCCCGGGCATGTTCATGTGCTGCCGATGCCCGATGTTTACCGGGGGATTTACCGGGGGAATGATCCGGAGGCAGGCTACCGCTACGCAGCGTACTTAAACGAAAAAATTGCGTTCCTCAGGGAACAGGATAAAAGTCCTGCTGCTTTTTTGTGTGAATCAGTCATTAGCTGTGGCGGGCAGATACCTTTGCCACCTGGGTACCTGGAGGCCGCCTACGGTATTGCAAGGGCTGCAGGAGCCTTATGTATCGCGGATGAAGTACAGACAGGCTTTGGGCGTGCAGGTGACCATTTTTGGGCCTTTGAATCCCAGGGGGTTGTTCCGGATATTGTAACTATGGGCAAACCCGTTGGTAACGGGCATCCCATTGGCGTGGTGGCCACTACACGAGCCGTTGCAGATGCGTTCCATAACGGAATGGAATACTTCAATACTTTTGGAGGGAACCCTGTTTCTTGTGCCATAGGCCTGGAGGTATTGCGGGTAATCCGGGAGGAACGTTTACAAGAAAATGCCCAGATGACCGGAACTTACCTCAGTGCAGGGTTGAAAGAGTTACAAAAAATGTTCCCCATTATCGGGGATGTCCGGGGCCCGGGATTATTTTGCGGGTTTGAACTCGTGCATAATCCGGAGTCGCTGAGGCCTGCCGAACGTCAGGCAAGCTACCTTTCCAACCGGATGCGGGAACTTGGCGTTTTGATGAGTACGGATGGGCCATATCATAATGTGTTGAAAATCAAACCTCCTATGGTTTTTGGCACAACAGAGGCTGATTTTCTGCTGGAAACACTTGGCAGGGTTCTGCGGGAGGATGCCATGCAGCCGGAATAGCCCTTAGGCGAAACCTTCCACCCCATTGACCGTAGTGTACTTGAAGCTGATTTTGCGATCGGGATATACCCTTTTGAAAGCGGACTGGCACATGAGCGTAGCTTCATGAAAGCCGCATAGAATCAGTTTGAGCTTACCCGGATACGTGTTGATATCGCCGATGGCATAGATGCCAGGCACAGCAGTAGAATAATCGAAGGTGTGTACTTCGATGGCGTTTTTGTCAATTTGTAGATTCCAGTCGCCAATCGGACCGAGCTTGGGGGAGAGGCCAAACAGTGGAATAAAATGGTCGGTAGGCTGGAGGATTTGTGTTCCTGCCTGCTCGATGAGGACGCCCGTAAGTTTTCCATTGCCTTGTAGGGCAATAGCCTGGGCATCGGTGAGGAGACCGACCTTTCCCAAATGAGCGAGTTCGAGTACTTTTTCGACGGAGTCGGGGGCTCCCCGGAATTCTTTTCGGCGGTGCAAAAGGGTGACATTTTCTGCGAGGTCAGCAAGAAAGATAGTCCAGTCCAGTGCGGAATCCCCGCCCCCGGCTATGACTACTTTTTTCCCACGGTAGATTTCCGGGTCACGAATGATATATTCTACGCCATTATCTTCAAACAGGTCGAGGTTTTCGAGCGGAGGTTTCCTGGGTTCAAAGCAGCCAAGTCCACCAGCAATAGCGATGACTGGAGCTTCGTGAACGGTGCCTTTGTTTGTAGTGAGCCGAAAATGGCCATTGTCCAGTTGCTCGAGTATTTCGGCACGCTCTCCAAGAGTGAAGCCGGGTTTGAAGGGCGCGATTTGTTCCATTAACCGATCTACGAGCTCCCCAGCGAGAATGGAGGGATAACCGGGAATGTCGTAGATCGGTTTTTTAGGATAAATTTCGGTCAACTGGCCGCCTGGCTGTCCGAGGACATCAATCAAATGGCAGCGCATCTTCAATAATCCAGCTTCAAAAACAGTGAACAGGCCCACGGGGCCTGCTCCAATAATGAGTATATCGGTTTGTATCATCAGGTGATAATTACTTTTCCGCTCTATAACAAGGAAAAAGCAAAGGTGGTTCAGGTACTCATTGCTTCATTATCTTTATCACCTGCGGGGGTGCTACCGAACCTGCCTGCACCCTTAAAAAATAAACGCCTACCGGTAGATCGGCAAAATCTATTCGCTCTTGCTTGTGTGTAGCAGGAAGGTACCACGATCTCAGGATATGTCCGGTAGTATTGAAAATTTCAATCTGGGTCCGTTCATTGACGGGCAGATTGCGCAGGATATCCAGGAAAAGCATAGATTCGACAGGATTAGGGAAGGCATGGGCTACAACCTGGGCTTCCGGCTGGACAGCAACCGATACCACATTGGAGAACCTGGAGACCCCGAATTCGTCCCGTACTTGAATGCGATAGAAGTTCCAGCCGTTTTTGACTTCCTCGTCAATATATTCATAGTACCGCATGCCGTCGGATACCGTCATCACTTTATTCATTTTTGTACGGGTAGTCCAGCGCTCCCCATCAGGGGCGTGTTCGACTTGAAATTCGCTGAATTCATTGGCATCTGGAATCCGCCAGCGCAGGTTGATCCGGTTTTGTGGATCTATCAGGGCATTCAGTACCATGCCGGCAGAGGCGCAGAATCCCGGGATGTTGACAATGCGGAAGGAGTCGGTGAAAATTTCCGAGCAACTATCGCGGGTAATCGTAACCTTTACCTGTACTACTCCTGCTGCTTTGGGTACAAAAGTTGCCACATTTCCAAAGGCGACGTTGGGCTGGACGAAAGTACCTGGTTCGCGGGAAGATAGTTCCCACTTTACCTGTGCTGCAGATCCGCTTACTTCTGCTTTCAGGTTGATGGGGGCATCCAGGCAAAAGGTATCCCGGATATTCAGGGTTGCATTGATCTTGGGTTTGACTAAAATCCGTACCGCCGAGGGTTCGACAAAATTTGGGCATGCAGCCCTGCGCACGCACCGGATGAAATACGTCGTCTCAGATACCGGACCAGGCTGTTGCAGAGAGGGGGTATTGGAATTGGGAATAGGGGCAAAATACACGGCGTCAAACGTTGCACTTCGGGTGGAATACATCCAGAGGTATTCCAGTTTGCCATAGCCTCCGGAAGCCTCGCGGAGGCTTACGATAGGCGGCGTGGGGGCCCCAAAACATATTTCCCTGTTGAAACCGATTTCCCCAGGGTCGGTTACGTTGTCGCAGGGGATGATAAGACCAGCATCAATGGTAAAATTATTATTATTCAGTGCAACGGTATATACGGGGGTCATAAATTGTATCGTATCAATATCGCTGTCTTTGGATTCGTTGGTAGTTTGATGGGGTAAGGGAGCCCTGAAACCTTGAATAGGCGGGATAAAAGTTAGTCTATAGCTTCCAGGATCCACCAGAAACATGTACATGCCGTTCTGATCGCTTACCGTAGAGTCAACTTTTGTCATTTGGGGGCCTACCACCTTGTTCAGACTAATCTTTACTCCGTCTATACCCTCTTCTCCGTTATCCTGGATGCCATTTGCAT
>CAZGOT010000023.1:0-20873 GCA_964527495.1 uncultured Haliscomenobacter sp. | reverse complement strand
AAGCGTTCAAGGCTTTTGTGGAAAAAACCGGGATCCCAGTGGGTTGTACCCTGCATGGGCTGTCCTCTCTGCCTTCCGACCATCCTCTCCACATGGGGATGCTGGGGATGCACGGCAATTATGGCCCTAATATCAAGCAAAACGAGTGCGACGTCCTCATCGCCATCGGCATGCGCTTCGATGACCGCGTTACGGGCAATCTGAGTAAATATGCCCGGCAGGCGAAAGTAATCCATATCGAAATTGATCCGGCAGAAATCAATAAAAACGTTCATGCCCACGTGCCGATCCTTTCTGATGCGAAAACGGCACTCCAACAATTACTGCCTCTTGTTCGCGAAAAAAGCTATCCGGCCTGGGTAGAAACTTTTCGGGCATGCGCCCGTATCGAGCAGGAAAAGGTCATCAACCGCGACTTTAGCCCGGCAGAAAATGGGGTAATGCGCATGGGGATGGTGGTAAAAGAAGTCTCTGACCAAACAGGCGGCCAGGCTATCGTGGCTACTGATGTCGGACAGCACCAGATGATCGCCGCACGCTATTATTGCTACCGGGATACCAATCAATGGGTGTCGAGTGGTGGTGCGGGTACTATGGGCTATGGCCTGCCCGCCGCATTCGGGGCGAAAGTAGCCTGCCCCGACAAAGAAGTCGTCGCTTTTATCGGGGATGGGGGCTTCCAGATGACCATCCAGGAGCTTGGTATGTGCTCCCAGTGGGATATGGCCGTAAAAATCGTACTCCTGGACAACAACTACCTCGGCATGGTGCGCCAGTGGCAGCAATTGTTTTTCGAACGCCGGTACTCTTCGGTAGAACTGAAGAACCCGAATTTTGTGAAAATCGCGGAAGGTTTTGGCGTTGCAGGGAAGAAAATCTCGCATGCATCGGAACTCAAGGGGGCTGTTGCAGAAATGCTGGCTTACCCCGGGCCTTACCTGCTGCATGTCGAAGTCCTGCAGGAGGATAATGTATTCCCTATGGTCCCCGCTGGCTTTGCCGTGGACGAAATCATCCTGGAACCCTGACCCACACGCAGGGCTTCCTCAACTGCAATTAAATGACAAAAGAATATACGCTTACCGTTTTTTCTGAAAACCAAACCGGACTGATGTCCAGGGTGGTTTCTATATTCACCAGGCGCCATATCAATATCGAAAGCCTGACGACCTCTAAATCCTCCATGCCGGGTATCCACCGCTATACCATTGTCGTGCATGTGACAGAAGATATGGTCGTAAAACTGGTCGCGCAGTTAGAAAAGCAGGTGGATGTCGTAAAGGCGTTTCATTATGAAAATGAAGAGATCGTCTATCAGGAAATCGCCTTGTACAAAGTCCCTACCTCCATTTTTATTAATAACACCCATGTGGAACAGATGATCCGCAGGCACAATGCCCGTATTCTTGAAATCGAGTCGGAATATATCGTCATCGAAAAAACAGGACACCAGTTCGAAACAGAAGCTTTACTGGAAGAACTTAAGCCCGTCGGCATCTATGAATTTGTGCGCTCCGGAAGGGTCGCTATCGTCCGCCCCATGGAGCGCCTGAACAACTACCTCAAGTCGCTCGAAAATGCTATGCAGGAAGGGTAGGGGGTGTTGGGACGGCTTCAAGTGGTTGAAGCTGTCCGGGAATGTGGTATCGCCGCCTACAGCGGCAAAAGAAAATTTTAAATTGACGTCATTTTCATTGATTTTGCTTCGCAAAATCAATGAAAATGACGTCAATTTAAAATAACATTTGGCGGTGTAAGCCGCCAAATGAAAAGCCAGGGGCTTTTTACACAACCCCTAAGACTTTTCACATAACCTCAAACGGTTGTTTGGCGTGAAACGCCAAATAACCGTTCTTCCAGTTCCTTTAATTTCTCCTCCAGCCAGGGTCGGTTGAAAATATCCGGTGTAGAAGCTACGTCGTGTTGGATTTTTCGAAATGCTGTACACAATTTCTCTTTTTTCAGGTATTCTATCTTGGAGCGGAGTTGGGCGGCTTTACGGGTAAATTTAATCAGGTTGCGGTAACCTGTCCGGCGGGAATCGGCGAGCAGTTCGTTGCGTTGAAGGTATTGGCGGAAGGCGTCGGATAGCGAAAAGAGGGCCTCATAAGCTTCCATATCGTAATAGGTGCGCAAAAGCAGTGCTTTAGCTCCCAGGCTGTAGCGCAGGTCACTGTATTCAACGCGGATCAACAGGTCGAGTACCCGAGGGTATTGACCCATGGCGTAGCAACAGGCGGCCAGGTTGAAGCGGTAGGCATTGTCCATGGATTCGGGGTGAAGGTGTACTTTGTAGCCTTCGATGAAGGCGAGGGTCCAGTCGAGGTACCCGAGCCGGATCCCGGTGGTAACGATATTCTTATAATCCCATTCCGACAATATGCCTTCCTCCAGCAGCAATCCTTTCTCTAATTGCAGGCGGTAAAGGGAAAAAACCTCCTCCAGGAAGGGGGTTTCGCCCAGGTTGATTTTTCCAATGCAAAAATTCATCAGGTAGTTATACATGAAAATGAGGTCGGCATGGGAAAAATGGCCTTCCTGGCGCAGGAGGACCTCCCTGGCTTCCTGGTAGGCTTGGATTTCGCCAGTGTCTAACATGAGGTAAATGCGATAAAATGCCTCAATGGCCGGGACCGCGAAGTAGTGCTGCGGATCAGTTTCTACTTCCGCCAGCAATGCAGGTAATAGTCGGGGCATAAATCCAGTGCGCAGGAGCCTCTGCCTGACAAGCGTCTCGCACGCGTCCCGAAGCTTTTCTAAAATAAAAAAATGGTCCAGTTTGAGTTGCTTGTTCCTGAAAAAATCCTCGTCCTCGTGCTGTTCGGTCTGATTGAGGTATTCCAGTGCCTCCCTGTCGAGCAGACAACCTTGAAACAGGCTGTCGAACGCACTCTCCCCGTCGCTTTTCAATAGTTCCCTGGCGTGTGCCAATCGCTTTTCATAAAGAGGCTGTATCGCTTTTCCCCGAAGGTTTTTGAGCAGGAAAAGCTCCTGGAAGAACGCTTGCTGCCTGAATTGCTCCTGGGAAAGGAATCCCTCCAGGAGCCGCTGCGCATAGGTCAGCAAGGGCGCCAGCTTGCCCTCGTCAAATGGGGCTTCCCCAAATACTTCCTGGTAAATCTGCTCCCTGGAAATGTTTGGCTCCTCAAAACGTGGATATATCTTCCCACAGTACAGGATGAAACGCCGTAACTCCCTGTGCTTGTTGAAATAAGGGGAGGCGGCATAGGCGCAAAAACGCGTCATCTCTTTTTTTTGTAGGCTGCCCAAATAAGTAAAAAATTTTCCAGTTTTCAAAAAAATCAATTTTTTCAAAAAAAATAATTAAACAAAAATTTGAAATTCAATTTTTTATAAAAAAATTAAAGTATAAATTTAGTAAAAAAATCCAAAAAATTGCAAAAAAAGTTCTATGGTTGTGCTGAATGTTTGATGATTTTTGTACTGTGAATAAAAAGTTGCCTATTTTTATAGAAAAACCATACCCATGAACCAATTTTTCCGTTTCCTGACTACTCAAGTCCTTCTCCTGCTGGCAAGTACGGCTTTCTTGTCTGCACAATCTTATCCTTCCTCCTGCGTGACTTTCGACGGTCTGGCCGCAGGAAAAAACTTTTCTTTCGGACAGACGGCAGTTTTTGAAATGCCGGTTACGAGTGAAAATAATTTTCGCGTCTCTATCAAACCTCTGCCAACTCCAGCATTGTCCAATTCCGCAAAGGGAATAGTGGCAGACGCCAAATCTGTTGCAGAAAAATTTCCCCGGGCCCAGGGCAATGCGATGCAGCTTCAGAATGCTTTCCTGGACTTCGTCTGGGGGGGAGAGACGTCCAAAAAAGTTGTGGAACTTTGCTTTGATCTGTACATCGGGGAGGGTATCAAGTACTTTTCTATTAATGGTTTTCCTGCTGTCCTTTCTAAAAATATCAATGATCTGAACGGACTCAGCCAGGTGCTGACTGGTGTCAAATTCAAAATTACCCCTGATCCTGGATCCAATGGCAGAATTGCCCGGATTTGTATGGAGGGCGCTATTACCCGCTTTGCTATCGGTGGGGAAGATGTTGTGGTGGATAATTTCTGTTTCCAAACACAATCCGCCGAACCAGCTTGCAGCATTTCAGAGGTAAAAGCTACTGAAATCGTTTGCGATTCCTCCAAATCCAGCTACAGCGTAACCCTTTCCTGGAAAGCAGTCAATGCCGGGGATTCCCTGGTCATCGAATCAGAAAGCGGTTTCCGCAGAGTGATTTCTGCTTCCTTGTCCTCGATCCGATTGAGCAATGTGCCGATCGGTAAAATCCTCGAATCCGGGACTCTGTACCTCTGTGCAAGAAAACCTGGTGCGGCACCATGTTGCCAGAAGATCCAGTTTGCCCTGCCATGTGCACCTCCTCCCTTATGCCGGCTGAGCGAATTCAGGGTTTTTGACCTGAAGTGTAATGCCGATGGCAAAACATACAATGCCTGGATCAGGCTGGCGGCAAGAAACAGCAGCGATACACTTATTGGCAAAACTTCCCGGGGCTTTCAGTTCCGCTTGAAAGTATCGGCATCAGCTACCCTCATCGAAGGGATACCGCTACCAGAAGCGGGAGTGGACTTGATCAAAATTTGCGATCCGCTCAGACCGGATTGCTGCATAGAGCTGCGTTTCAAAACGCCTTGTCCGCCATCGCCTTGTACCTTAGGCCCAGTTTCTGCCGAACAGGTCTGCCTGCCCAACGGTACCTTTATGGTCAAGCTTAAATTTACTTCCCAGAATGCGGGACAGCAGTTTAAAGTAACCGCAAATGGCGCCGTGTACGGGATTTTCGGATATGATAAACTTCCAGTACAGATAGGGCCATTTTCCCGCCCATCATCCGGGATTGTCGAACTGAAAGTTCAGGATATGACCCGCGAATGCTCGGCTTCGGCAAGGCTGAATGTGGAAGCCTGCGGCTCTTCCTGCAATTTTAACAGCCTCAAGACTGAAGTCATTAGCTGTGAAGCGGGTACATTTTATGCAGGGATTTCTTTTCAGGCTCCCCAGGCTGATTCAACCAGATCTTTCGCTTTATTTGCTAATGGTAAGCTATACGGAAAATATTCCTACAAAGAAAATCCGCTTCGCGTCGGTCCTTTTGTTGCTAATGGCCTTAATTCTACTAGCTTCCTGTTGGTGGATGCGGTAAATCCCTCCTGCTATGCCTTTACTACCCTAAAACCAGTTATTTGCGCCGGAGATACCTGTAAGATCAGCAACCTGGCTATTAAATCCCTGGGCTGTAACCCTGATGGGAGCCAGCGTATCCTCGTAGATTTTAAACGAGAGGGCCTGCAAGGCGAAAGTTTTGGCCTTTTTATGGGCAATGGGTTCCTGGGGAATTTTGCCCTCTCGAAGTTGCCCCTTGAACTGACGGTGCGCAAGCCTCAAGTACCAGTGGCGGAGGCGCTGACGGAATTTTCCGTGTGCATCCGTAGCCCACAAAACTGCTGTGCTGCAGTAAAAGTGGAACTGAAAAACTGCCCCTTGCCCTGCCGTGAGCCTTCCATTGTACTGGATAGAAAGTGTGGGGCAGATACGACATTTTCAGTCGCCCTGAAAGCCGGGGCAACAGCCGACAGCAATTTTACCTATTTCATTTTCCTCAACGAAAAGCCGGTGGATACCCTGCGGCCTTCCAAACCTTCTACCCTGATTACCAAACTGAAAGGGGATGGTAAAACAATCTATACCTTCCAAGCGGTCACTATCTCAGGTGGAGTGCGCTGTGTGAAGACGATGAAGGTCGGCCCCGTCAATTGTCTGGGTCCAGAAATCACTTCGGTCTGGCCTGGCGATGCCAACCAGGACAATATCGTCAACTTTGTAGATTTACTGAATATCGGTGTCGCTTTTGGTACTAAAGGTCCAGGGCGCAACGACCGCACCGGAGTATGGCAACTTACCCCTGCTGCAGATTGGTCGCAGCGCTTTGCTACCGGGCAGAATTACAAACACGCAGACGCAAACGGAGATGGCTCCGTAGACGAGGGGGATATCAAGGTACTGACCAGCAACTATGGTAAAAAGAATGGCACGCAGATTCAGGCAGCAGAGCAGCTTCCCGGTACTTCCCTCGACCCAGGTGTGCGGCTGGAAATGCCGGCAAGCCCGTTGCCCGCTACCGGCACGTTCGAAATCCCGATCACCTTGGGGTCTAGAGAAAAACCAGTGCGCAATCTCTACGGGATGGCCTTTACGATAAAAGTTGATCCCCGCCTGGTGGACCTTAAAAAGGCAGAAATTGTCGTGCCCATGAGTTGGATGGGTCGTCCGGGCGTTAATCTTGCCTCAGTTTCCAGGATCTATCCGGAAGAGGGGCTCATTGAAGTATCCATTACGCGTACTGACCAAAACGAAGTTTCCGGATATGGAGAAATTGCTTTCCTGAAAGGGGGCATTAAAGATGATATTGCAGGGCGTTTCAAGATGGGTGAAATACAAATTGCTGAAGCAGGTGCGGCACGCTATAGCCTGGAGGCCGTCCCATTGAGCGGAAGTACGGCCACTTTCGAAGTATCCCAGTCTGGTGGCCCGGAAACACCAATATCCCTTGAGGAAGCGCGCGCAGGGATCCGGATTTTCCCTAACCCACTTACGGGAGACCAATTGACTGTGCGGCATCTATCAGGCCGTCCTATTGAAGAAGTGCAGCTTTTCAGCTTTGATGGTAAGCCTGCAAGTCCGATATTCCGGCAGACAGAGGTCATTTCCTTGACAGATTTGCCGGGTGGCCTCTATCTGGTGCGCATCAAAGTCCAGGGCTTCGTATTCTATGAAAAATTAATCAGGCCCAATTAATGGCTTCCTTAAAGTGCTTTGAAATCTAGTGAGTGTTGAGTTTACCAATCCCATGAACGTGTCGCCGGGTGCTGTATTCCAGTACCCGGCTTTTTTTTTAGAATACCGCACCGCGGTCCACGTTGTTGCGCTGATAAGGGATTTTGATAAAGTCGAGGGTGCCGGGCTTTACCCGGATATTGAACGAGTAGGTACCGCGTTGTGGTTGCCAGCTCAGGTCCATTGTCCAGCAGTGAAGGTCGCGGGCAAAGCCAAAAGAAGGGTAGCTCAAGCCCCGGTTAGTGAAATCGTAGCCAAAGTTACCTACCACAACCGACCAATTCTTGGTCATCTGCAGGTTGCCGCGGCAATAAATGGAGTTGTTGCCGATGCGTAGGGAAGTTTTTCCACTGGCATCTGCCTGCCAGGTAAAGTCAACGTTATGGGAGATGCTGAAATTTTCGAATAGGCTAAGAAAATCCTCCTGCTGGGTTTTATCTGATTGGGTATTCCTGTTTCTCAAATCTTCGACCACTTCTTCTGTTTTGCCTTGGAAAATGGCGCGGAGTTTACCTACGGTTAAGTCGGAGACGAAGCGGAGGGAGGCATTTTCAAAACGCAGGAGCTGCCCCCGTGCTTGCAGTGCAGAGACATTGATCCTGCGGCCAGAGTCATCTTTGAGATAGGGGTCAAACTGAGCGAAGAACCCTACAGTGGTGACGCCTTTGAACAAGCGGGTAGTAGTGGTCATTATTACAGGGCTGAACTTCAGGGAGTCAGCAGCGAGGTTATAGTTGCCACTGATGATGAGGTTGTCAATGAGTTTGATCCGTCGGGCAACCGTATCTTGTTTGCCCTGGACTTTTGCCTGAAAGATATTGTTCAGGGAGTAGCTTATCGCCATTTGCTCCCCAATGGATGGTGGGACTCCAAAAATACCTCCTTCGAAGATAGAGTATTGATCAAATTGATCGTCGTAGCGGAGGTCTCGTTGGACTTCCCGGAAATATCCGAGGCTGGGGCTTAGGTAATTGGGGGAAAATACCATAGAAACACTGGGGCGGATTTCGTGGCGTACGCTGCGCAGGAACCCTTTGCCAAAGTTAATTGTCCCGAAAATACGGGTATTGAGGCTCAGGCTAGCCGAAAACTCCCTGAATGCTTTGAATCCGCTGAGGGTATCAATGTTCTGACGGCCGTAGGAAAGGGTATCGTTGCGCAACTGATAAAGGGTGCGGTCGCTGTTGTACACGGTATCCATCCGAACGACCGGGGTAGGGTCAAAATTCTTTTCTATCGAGCCCCACTGCCAGGTTTCGCGGTAGCTGGCATTAGGGTTGAGGTTGAAATACTTAAAAAGTTTGAAGGAGGTACTGGCGTTCATATCGTGCCGGGCGCCGAACTGTGCATCCTGGAGGGTTTTCTGGGAGAAAAGGGTAGTATCGCTTGCCAGAAAGCGGTTGCGTGCTTCTCCGGTATAGCGCAGCACGATGGTTTCATACCATTTCTCTTCTCCGACGCGTTCTTTTCTTTTGAAGGGGTAAAGCGACTGGGTTAGGAAGCGAAGGTCGGGAAAATTGACCGTGACACTGCGCGTAAGGCGGTTTTGGGTATGGTTAAAGCTGGCGGAGAAGTTATAGGGTTTTCCCGTCCAGGACTTGTCGAAGCTCATATTGGAACTGAGCTGGGCATTGAGTACGTTTGCGGCATCGTTGAAGACCCGATTTTGGTAGTTGTTGGTCTGGATATTGATAGAACCGCCAAACCGGGCGCTAGGGTGGGCCCCTGTCTCCTGGCGATGCGACCAGTTAATAGACACGGCATTTGTCCGGAAAAAAGAAGAAGTTTTTAAATCTTCCGTTTTTCTGGAGTCGAAGCCCAGGCGGAAGCTGCCGGAATATTTATACCGTTTGCGGTAGTCGGAAGTGGCATTCACGCCCCAGGTGCCGCGCAGATAGATGTCCGTGCGCAGGGAGAGGTTGATAGTTTCGCCAATCGGAAAGAACCAGCCTATATCCCGCAGTCCAAACCCCCACTGGTCGGAATATTCATAGTCCCGGGGAAAAAGTAGCCCCGTGCTTGCCTTTTTAGAAATAGGAAAAAAGCCAAAAGGTAGCCAGATGGGGGTGGGGATATCCATGATTTTAAGCTGGGAAGGGCCTATAATGACCAGCTTGTTGGGGATTACCTTTTGCTTGGTACTCAGAATACCGAAGTGTGGATGGTCTGCAGTACAGGTAGTGATAAGGGCATCTTCGCTGTAGAGAATCTGCTTGGCCGCAGTATCCTGGGTTTCCAGGGTGACGAATTTGGTGCGCGACCCATGAAGGACGATATCATTTTGCTGGGTGGTGACATCATATACAATACCCCTTGCCGTTTTGAAATTATAGCGCATCCGCTTGGCCTTGAGCTCTTGTTCGCCCTGCTTGAATTCCGGAAAACCCGCCAGGGCACCAGTGCTGTCGGGCAACCCTTCCGCATATACCAGATTTTCTGACCAATCGAACACTATATAATCCGCAGTGAGGTTTATGTCGCGGTATTTCACAAACGCCTGGCCATAAAGAAATACTTTTTTGCCTTTATTATCGAGGACGATAGAGTCCACAGCGCCATAATCTACAGGGGCATCCAGGGAATCCGGGCTAAAGCGCACTGTGTTGGCAGGGCGCAGTGAATCCACGGGATTCACAGCAAACGCGGAAGAGTCGCGCTGAGCGTAGGCCGGTTGCAGCACGAGGAGAAGGAATAAAAAAGAAAAAAACGCGTTTGCTTTCAAAGTGTTATTTGTATTAATTTTAAGCCAGAATTTTATTTCGTTTGGCCTGATGCAATTTTTCGCGTAAAGTACAACAAACAAACTTGCCCTTTCAGGCCCGACTTTGACTAAACAGAGGAATACAATGACCAGATACCTTTTTTCGCTCCTGCTGCCATTCACCCTTTGGGGCACTCTACTCTCTGCCTGCCCTAAAGTGGAATTGCCCGGCAAAGTTATTAAAGAATGGCGAGTTGAAAACATGCCGCAACAGATAAAAACGGTTGTCATTGATGCTGGCCATGGGGGTAAAGATCCAGGATGCCTGGGCGCTAATAGCCAGGAGAAGCATATTGCCCTGGCTATTGCCCAAAAGCTCGCCGCCCGTATCCGTGCCGCCCATCCGGATATCCGGGTTATTCTTACCCGAGACAGGGATGTGTTTATTCCCTTACACGAACGTGCTGCCATCGCCAACCGCAATGATGCCGACCTGTTTATATCTATCCATTGCAATTTTATGCCGGGATCTGCGGCTACCCAGGGTACGGAGACCTACGTTATGGGCCTGCACACGGCAGAATACAACCTGCAAGTAGCTAAGCGGGAAAACGAGGCTATCCTGCTGGAAGATAATTATGCCGAAAATTACGACTATGACCCCAATTCCCCTGAAGGGCATATCCTTCTCTCGATGTTCCAGAACGCCTTCATGGAGCAAAGTATCCTTTTTGCGGAATCGGTGGAAGAAAGAATTGCCGTTCACGCTCAGCGGCGCAGCCGGGGAGTCAAACAAGCAGGTTTTGTAGTGCTGAAAGCCACTTCTATGCCCAGTGTATTGATTGAAACGGGGTATCTGAGCAATACCGCCGAAGAAGTCTTCCTGAGCTCTGCCATTGGCCAGGATAAAATTTCCGAGAGCATTGCCCTGGCTTTTACGGAATATCGAATGGCACTGGAGCGGGAACTGCCATTGGCTGCTCAACCCCCTGCATCCAGTACTGTGCCGGTAGGCTATGCGATACCCGCAAGTGGTAGTACTACACACACCGGAGCCCCTTATGCTGAAGGCCGACGCACAACAGAACGGGAGAATATACCTGCGACTTCTGGTGCTGGCAGCGCAAAACCAGCCTCTGCTATCCGCTTTTATGTGCAGTTGACGGCTTCCAGTCAGCCGCCTGTGGGTCAGGAGGCTAAATGGGCGAAAGTGCCTTTTCCCATCGAAGTAGTCCAGGAAGACAAACTTTACAAAAGCAGGGCCTATAATTTTTCCTCTTATGAAGAAGCCCTCCTCGCGCGGGATAAAATAAGAAAGCTCGGTTTCCCGGATGCTTTTCTGACGGTTTATGAGAATGGCCTCCGCATCTCCGCTGCAGAGGCTGCAAAAAAAAGGAAACCTTAGAAGCACATAGTTTTTTGCCGCTTCTGTAATTATCCCTACCTTTGCAGCGGTTTTGAAAACCAAATGCCCTGGATAACCGTTGGCAAGTAAAAAGTAGTTAATATTTCCATTATGACGATTTCAAATGAAGTAAAAGTTGGCTTGTTGGCCATTGTTACCCTTGCGGTTTCCCTTTGGGGCTTCCAGTTTATACGGGGTAAAAATATGCTCAAGCGCACTAATTTGTATTATATTGAATATAAGAATGTAAACCTCCTCAAGATATCCAGTCCGGTAACGATTAATGGTGTACAAGTCGGATTTGTTTCCAATATCCAACCACTTCAGGAAACCGATAATGTGCTGGTAACGATTGACCTGGGTAAAGATGTGGTCATCCCCAAAAGTACGATTGCCGAAATCCGTGATGTGGGTTTCATGGGTGGAAAAGCGATTGTACTGGATTATGAACGCCCCTGCAGCGGGCCGGATTGTGCCAAAACCGGAGACTACCTCGAGGGGAGGGTTCTGGGTATGATCGGTTCTATGGTGACTCCTGAAGAACTGAACGAGTATATGGTGGCTTTGCAGAAAGGGCTGCAAGGAGCAATTGATACGCTCAACAAACAACTGCTGGGAAAAGATGCTGCTGGCCCGCTCGCAGAAAGCTTGCGGAACCTCCAGGGTACCTTTGCTAACCTGAATAGCTCGACAGGAAAGCTGGATGTGCTCCTGGCGAATTCTTCGGGCAATATCGAGGGTTCTTTGAAAAACCTCAAGAGCATCAGTGCCAATATTCAGGCAAATAATGAAAAAATCGGCAGCCTGATCTCCAATGCGGAAAAATTCAGCCGTCAACTCGACCAGGTGAGCTTGCAAAAAACGGTCGGCGAACTGGATCAAACCATGTTAGAACTCCGGACAGCAGTAAAAACGGCGAACCAAACTTTTGCGGAAATCAATACCGTAGTAGAAGGGGTCAATGCAGGGAAAGGCTCTCTTGGGAAACTCCTGCAGGACGACAAAGTCTATAATGGCCTCAGCGCTGCGGGTTTTCGCGTGGATTCCCTTGCCACGGACCTACAGCAACACCCCTATCGCTACATCCCTTTCAAAAGCCGCGCGCGCGTTAAACGGGTGGACCAACTGGATGCTAAAGAGAAAGGGGGCAATTAACCCTCTTTCACCGTATTATTCAAACTGCAGTTTCGCCAGGGCACGGTAAGTGCCATTGTCCAATTGGATGAGTTCCTCATGGGTGCCTTCCTCGATAATCCTTCCCTGGTCAACGACATATATATAATCAGCATCCCGGATAGTGGCCAGGCGGTGTGCGATGATAACAGAGGTGCGCCCCTCCAGAAGCAGGTTCAAGGCATCCTGGACGAGCTTTTCCGATTCGGCATCCAGGGAAGAGGTGGCTTCGTCGAGAAGCAAAATCGTAGGATCTTTCAGGATTGCCCTGGAAATAGCAATGCGCTGGCGCTGTCCGCCGGATAGTTTTACCCCACGCTCTCCAACTAAGGTGTCAAGTCCCTCCGGAAAGGACTGGATAAACTCCCATGCGTTGGCTTTTTTGGCGGCATCTACGATTTCTGCTTCACTGGCACCTGCTTTCCCATACAGGATATTTTCCCGGATAGTACCCCCGAAAAGGAGAACTTCCTGAGGGACGATGGCTATGTTGGATCGGTATTCCAAAAGGTCATAGTCGTAAATACTTTTTCCATCTACCAGAATATCGCCGGACCCTGCCCGGTAAAACTGGAGCAGGAGTTGCACAATAGTGGATTTTCCGGCACCACTGGGACCCACAAGCGCAACCCGTTGGCCTGGTTCTACTTTAAGCTGTATGCCTTTAAGCACTTCCATATCTTTGCGGGAGGGATAAGAAAAATGCACATCCCGAAAGGCAATAGCTCCCTGTAAGCGCTTTGCAGGAGCCGGCGAGGCAGTCCGTTCTTCAGATATTTCGGAAGGCTGGTCCAGTATTTCGAGGATACGCTCCGTAGCGCCGATAGCAGAGACCAATTCGGTGTAAAAGCTGCCCAGCGAAGCTATAGCTCCGCCAATAATCCCCGTGAATACCACAAAGTCAATCAAATCCCCTTCCAGCATCTCTCCAGCCTGCACCATCAGCGCCGCCCGCCACATGATAAAAAACAGGGCGCCGAACATTACGAAAATGATAAAAGCGGCAAATAGCCCCCGCATGTGGGCTGCTTTGAGGGACACCTGTACCGCTTCGCCCAGAAACTTACCGTACCGCTTTATTTCCAGGGCTTCATTGGTATAGGCCTTTACTGTTTGAATAGTCTGCATCGTTTCCTCCACCACTACATTGGTGCTGGCGAGTTTATCCTGTCGCGCTTTCATCAGCCGCCGGATATACCGCCCAAATACCATGGCCAGCACCACGACCACCGGAAAGGTTGCGAGCATCGTCAGGGCTAAACGGGGCATAGTGAATACGATAATGCCCAGGCTTCCAAGCAATACGATCAATTGGCGCAAAAACTCGGCCAGGGTAAGAGAGAATACCCCCTGGACCTGCGTCACATCATTGGTAATACGGCTGGTGAGTTCGCCAACCCGCCGCTCTTCCAGATAAGGGATACCTAACGTTACCAATTTTCGGTATAGGTCGGAGCGCAATTTAGCCATGCTCTTCTCGCTGACAAGGGCAAAAAGCTGTACCCTGAAATAGGACATGATGCTCTGCACCCCAAGCAAAGCCAGTAAGGCCAGGAAAATACCTGTCAGGGAGAGACCATATTTGGGTTTTCCGGCAATGACATTGAAAATCTCCCCGGGTAATTTCATGATACCCAGAAAAAGCAGGCTGCCAGCAGCCAGGAATAGCATCCCGAGCCCGAAAGACCACCTAAAGGGCCATACATATCGAAAAATCGCAAGGGAATGCCGGAAACTTTCCTTTGAAAATCGGGCCTTTTCTGGCTTATTGTCTATTTTTAAGGCTTGTTTGGCCATAATACTGTGCGTGATTTGATGTGGTTGGCAAGAGCCGCCGCTGAACCTTCTTCAGTTGGGGTGGTTGCAAATGTATGTCCTCTTAACAATATTTTCCGGCTAAAAGATGTAAGGTAACTTCCCTGAAGCAGCAAAATTTTTTGCCGGAATCTGCGTTTTAATCTCGATTTGTTGTAATAGTGTAGCACGAAGGTAAAAGGCACTATTTTTCGTCTATACGAAGATTTGGGGTTGTGTAAGCAAAAGTACTGCCTTAAGCCTGCCAGTATTTCGGCCCAACAAATCTGCATGCATGGTTTTGTGACCAGCCTTTCCCCCTCCCCACTGGTTGAAACACGACCCTCGTCCAAAACCTGGATTATGATGAAGTTAAGGATACTTTTTTTTGTTTTGGCAACCCTGCCATATCGGATTTGGGCTCAGGATCTGGAGATCGGAGGGGGTATTGGGATTATGGTGTATGACGGAGAATTAGCGCCGGCAGAATTTGCGTTGCATCCCTCTAATATTCGACCCGGCGGGGGAATATTTGCCCGGTTTTTGCATTCTCATTCCCTTGGGACCCGTCTGGGGCTGAGCTATGGCATCCTGGCTGGTAATGAAAAGATCGGAGGGGAACAATACGAGCGGGGACTGAGGTTCCGTTCCCACCTGGTAGAATTTTCCGGTCTGGGAGAACTGTACCTGATCAATCAACGGTATTTCCGTTCCAAGATGATTTTTTCGCTGTATCTTAGCGCTGGAGTGGCGGTTTTTCATTTTGATCCTAAAAATAATGCAACTTCCACCCCCACCCGCCTGAAACCTTTACATACCGAGGGTCAGGGCCTGCCGGGCTATGGTAAGCCTTACAGCCTGCTGAACGTCAGTATCCCGTATGGTTTTGGGTTCCGGTTTACCAAAAAATCCCGTTGGGGTTATGGGGCGGAGTTGCTCCTCAGAAGGTCATTGACGGATTATCTGGATGATGTTTCGGCTCGCGAGGTGCGGTACGGGGATATTGTGGAAAATTACGGCACGGAATCGGCCCGATGGAGTAACCCGCTGCTGACACCTACACCGGATAATTATGACGTCCGCTATATCCGGGGTGACAGGAAGCCGGATTATTATTTTACTCTCGGGATCAGCATTTCGTACCGACTGATCAACAGGGGTGCGTTTATCAGCCACGAACGGGGCTACAGCGAATGCCCACGGTTCTGAGGTGGGGGTGCCCTTGGAGGACCGCGAAACTGCGATTGTCCGGGGTTAGATAAAATACCATAACCTTGAAAAAAGGGTCAAAGAGGAACGGTGCAGAATCCCTGGCACTGGGGGTATTATCCCTTCTTGCCGTTTCAGCCTATTTGCTGCACCTTGGCCTTAACGATATTTGGACTCCCAATGAAGGGTTTTATGCCGATGCGGCCAGGGAGATGCTCAGCTCCAAAAATTTCCTGGATATATATTATAATTATGTGCCCAGGTACAACAAGCCGCCGCTGCAGTACTGGCTGATCGCCCTTTTTGGGCGGATCATTGGGCTGAATGAGCTGGCCGTGCGCTTACCTTCTGCCCTCGCTGGCCTCGGGACTGTCTTGCTGCTTTACCGTATCGGAAGTCTGCTGGAATCGCGTACCCTCGGAATATGGGCAGCAATCGTGCTGACTTTTAGCTTTCAATTTGCCATCAATGCCCGCTATGGTACCCCGGAACTGGTCCTGACATTTTTCTTTACCCTCTCGATTTATTGTTTTTTACGCGCTTTTCACTACAACCGGGTTATATGGCTGGTGGGGTCCTATATTGCTCTTGGCCTGGCTATCCTAACAAAAGGCTATCCTTATCTGATTATCCTTGGAGCTATTGTGGTAGGGTATTTGCTTGCTGATGCCTGGGCGGGGGATAAAAATTGGAGGCGCCGCCTGGGTTTTTTGCGGTTATACTGGGGGCTTCCCCTGGCTTTGGGTATAGGGATGAGTTGGGTGGGATACATGCTATGGCATCATGGCGGCGATTTTTGGGATGTTTTCCTACGGGAGACCTTCCACAGGGCTTTCACCAGAAAGGGCGCTTTGAAGCCTTTCTTTTACCTGGAGGCAAGTATCTGGGGGTTTTTGCCCTACTCCCTGATTTTTTTCGGAGCCTTGGTCTGGTTGGCTGCGAACCGCTTTCGATATTTTAGAACCTCGAAGGTAGTACGGCTGGGCCTGGTGTGGTTTGGGACGATGCTATTGATATTCACGGTGGCACGGGGCAAGATACCGACTTATTTTATCCAGGCGCATCCGGGGATGTCTCTGCTGGCAGCATACTTTATCCTCCATTTCCGCCCCCTTCGCTCATCCTGGCCAAGTCATGTTCTGCAGTCCAGCTATTTCCTGTCCGGAGGCTTGTTTCTCGGTATTGGAGCAGCAACTGTCTGGCGTTTTGGAGGTTTTTCCTGGCTTTACCTGCTTGTTTTTTTGCCCTTGGCCCTACTTTGGGCAGGCAGGAATTTCCGTATCCGTTGGCTGACTTTACCCGTCTTTCCTTTCACTGCTTTTGCGGTATCTTATTTGATTTTTGCCCTAACGGCAATGCCTTATATGGAGCGGTTCAGGCCCCACCGCGAACTAGGCGAAATTATTTCGCAGCGGATTTCCGATCCTTCCATACCGGTGATGGTAGAAAATTTCCACCTCCATAGCCTGCCTTTTTATGCTAAAAGAAAAATGTGGGAGTACAGTACCGAAGAAATGATTAGGAAACAACAGGAAAAAGGTCCGTTACTTCTGCTGGTCAGAGAGGAGCGGGCCGGGGAATTTGGTCCGGGGAAAGTGCTTTGGAAAGGCTATCTTTATGGAAGTTCAGAGAGCAGGACATTGGAGTTTTTGCTCGACTGTATGGCCTTTGAGGCAGGCAAACAAGGGAACTTTATTTCTTTCGTTCTGCTTTATCAGCCTTAAATCCATTAAAGGATATGGTAGATTATCCTTTTTTGCCGTTGTAAATCCGCTCAAAATTTGACGGATTCCTGGAGCCGGATGCGGATAAAATTACAGCAGGGGATTTTACCTTTAGAGCGAAATCTACAATGAACAACAATTGGACCGACCAGGGCTGAGCAGTTTTCTCCAAAAGTGCCTCAAGCCCTGCGACGTCTGATTGTGTGCTGGCAAACAACAATAACTCAAGAACAATATGGCAAAAATCAATTTTGGCGGGGTGGAAGAACAAGTAGTGACCCGCGAAGAATTCCCCCTCGAGCGGGCACACGAAGTTTTAGCAGATGATGTAATCGCAATTATCGGCTATGGTGTGCAAGGTCCCGGACAGGCACTCAACCTGCGCGACAATGGTTTCAACGTGATTATCGGTCAACGCTACCCGTCCCGTTCCTGGGATAAAGCTGTTGAGGACGGTTGGGTTCCGGACGAGACCCTTTTCCCAATCGAAGAAGCGGCAGAAAGGGCTACCATTATCCAGTACCTGCTCTCCGATGCAGCACAAATCGAGCTTTGGCCCACGCTGAAACCTTATCTGACAACGGGCAAGGCCCTGTATTTTTCCCATGGTTTCGGTATCACCTATAAAGAACGCACTGGTATCATTCCCCCTTCCGACATTGACGTCATCCTGGTTGCCCCTAAAGGTTCAGGTACGAGCCTGAGAAGGCTTTTCGTAGCTGGGCGTGGGTTGAATTCAAGTTTTGCAATCCATCAGGATGCCACGGGCAAAGCAAAGGAACGGGTGGTTGCCCTGGGTATTGGTATCGGCTCTGGTTATCTTTTTGAAACGACCTTTCAAAATGAGGTATTCAGCGACCTCACGGGTGAGCGAGGTACCCTTATGGGGGCTATCCAGGGTATTTTTGCCGCTCAGTACGATTGCCTGCGCAAGCGTGGGCACACCCCTTCAGAGGCTTTTAACGAAACAGTAGAGGAGCTCACCCAGAGCCTGATGCCGCTGGTCGCAGAAAATGGAATGGACTGGATGTATGCAAATTGCTCTACCACAGCACAGCGGGGCGCACTCGACTGGTGGAAAAAATTCCGCGATGCCGTAAGTCCGGTCTTTGAGGAGCTATACGACAGTGTGGCTTCCGGGAACGAAGCCCAGCGGTCCATAGACTCAAACAGCCAGCAGGACTATCGCGCCAAACTGGAGGAAGAGTTGCGCGGGCTTCGCGAAAGTGAGATGTGGCAGGCAGGTCGCGCAGTGCGGAGTTTGCGTCCGGAGGCTGCCGAAACAGCTCCTTCAGAGATGGAGGACTAACCAACTTTTTCCATGACAATACCACTCCCTGATAGCGGATCCTTGATCCGCCTGGAAGATATCTATACCGCAAAAGTACGGTTGAAAGGGGTTGCCGATGCAACCCCTCTTCAGTTTAACGAGCACCTCTCCGAGAAATACGCCTGTACGGTACTGCTTAAGCGGGAAGACCTGCAGGTAGTCCGGTCTTATAAAATCAGAGGAGCATACAACCTGATGGCTACTTTGCCTGCCGTAACCCTGGAAAAGGGTATTGTGTGCGCAAGCGCGGGCAACCATGCGCAAGGGGTAGCGCTCGCCTGTAAAAAGCTGGGTGTCCAGGGTAAGATTTTTATGCCAGCGGTTACGCCTCAGCAGAAAATTGGCAAAGTGCGCCTTTTTGGCAAAAATAACGTAGAAATCGTCCTTACCGGGGACACTTTCGATGATGCCTACGCCCAGGCCATTCAGGATGCAAGGGAAAACCAGAAGACTTTTATCCATCCTTTTGATGATGAGAAGGTGATGGAAGGCCAGGGAACGGTCGGAATCGAAATCCTGGAAAACTGCACCAGTCCCATTGATTATGTGTTTGTTGCTGTGGGCGGTGGTGGTTTGTTAGCTGGAATGGGAAGTTTTTTCCGACAGGTCAGCCCTTCTACTAAAATCCTCGGCGTAGAACCTGCTGGTGCCCCTTCCATGTTCACTGCTTTCCAGCAAGGAAATGTAGTGACCCTCGACCAGATTGACCCATTCGTAGATGGGGCTGCTGTGCGCAGGGTAGGGGAGAAAACTTTTCCGATCGCCCGCCAGGTGACGGAGGAAATCCTTCTGGTGGAAGAAGGAAAAGTATGCAGTACCATTCTACAATTGTACAACGAACACGGTATAGTGGTCGAGCCGGCTGGTGCCCTCTCTATTGCTGCACTGGATCAGTATGCAGAGCAGATTAAAGGGAAAACGGTGGTCTGTATTATCAGCGGGGGGAACAACGATTATACCCGCACGGAAGAGATTAAAGAGAGAGCCCTTCTCTATGAGGGGTTAAAGCATTATTTCGTTATCCGTTTTCCTCAGCGGGCTGGTGCATTAAGGGAATTTCTGAATGATGTCCTTGGCCCTACCGATGATATCACCCACTTCGAGTACACCAAAAAACACAACCGTGAAGCTGGCCCGGCTTTGGTGGGGATACAAGTTCAAAAGCGGGAGGATTATGAAGGGTTGCTGAAGCGCATGGAACAGAGCCATATCCAGTTCCAGCCGTTGAATGACAATGGAAGCCTGTTTGACCTCCTGATTTGATGAGAAGTCTTTATTTTCCTTTCACCATTTTGCTGAAGTTGGAAGGTAGCAGGCGAACTGTTTCGCCACTGAGTTTTTCAATGGAATAGGCCAGGAGGATGTACATTTCGGTAATTCCTGGAACCGGAAAGAAGACGAGGGAGAAGAACGGCAGGAATTTAGGCAGGTCTTTTATCTGGTCAAACGCTGCGGCTATTTCCTCCTCACTGGGCAATCCCTGCCCCTTGTTTATCCCCAACTGATGCTGGAGTAGGCGGCCCAAGGTAAGCGCCATATCCCGGGTTTCGAGCATTTCGGCACCAGTAGCTTTGCGCATTTTATGGAGGTTATGGCCCAGGGCTTTGCCAATGAGGGCCAGGCTGCTCTTTCTGCCATTGAGGAAAGGGATTTTTTGCCCGAAGCGCAGCAAGAAACCACCCAGTGCGAGTTGGCTTTCGATGAGGTCCTGTTCCTGGAGGTTCAGTTTGCGAAGAAGTTCGTGCAGGTAGGCATCCTCTGATTCGTGGATTTCCCTGTCGGCATAGACTACGAGGAGGGAAATATCCAGCAGATAACGCCGGGCAGTCCAGTCGAGTTCGGGAATTTGGAGGTGGGCAAGTTTCAGTCCATCCCGGAAGAGGACCTGGAGGCGTTCCACTTCTTTTTGGGTGAAAAAATGAGAAGATTTTTCAAAATGGTGCTGGAGTACTTTCTCCCTGCGCTTGATTTGGTTGTCGCAATGGGCAGCGGCAATAATCATCTGCATAGTCAGCCATTTCATCGCTTTTTTGCGACCCAGCAGTTGGGTGAAGCCTTCCTGATCCAGCGGCTGTCCTTTTTTTATCTGTTCCAGGTACTTAATAAAAAAATACCAGTCCCAGAAGAGGTGGGTATTGATTCCCGACTTGCGCCAGTCGAGCCAGTTGCGGTGAAAAGTGACCCTGTGCCCGAGGAGGTATTCGATACTATGCCCGGATTCCCCATTATAGGCTTGCATAATGCCCTGGTAAAAATCCCGTACATGCTGGGCAGCCTCATCGAGGGCATCTGCATAGGTTACGTCACTGGCATGGGGTGTGCCATGTTTTTCCAGCGCACCGTACAGGATCATATCAATGAGCAATAGTTTGGTAGCCCACCGCGAACCTGGCTTATCGGGAGGTGCTGGTTTGAAGGGATAAAGAAAAGGAAACCCATAAATCAGGCCGCTGTGTAGCAACAGCGAGTAGAGGGGGTTTCCCCAACTTCCGCCTTCGTGCAGCGCTTTTTCGGAAAAACCCAGTTGTGCCGGATTGGGTATATCCGGCACAACTGGGTGGATTTTTCTGAGTGCAATATATTGATCAAACCAATCCGGGGATTGGAAGTCAACATGGTTTTCATCTGCGTTTTTATGCCTGAACCAGCGCATTAATTTTTCCCTCCTT
>CAZGOT010000022.1:12508-21208 GCA_964527495.1 uncultured Haliscomenobacter sp. | reverse complement strand
TAATTTGAACGCACACTGTTTTCCTTGATTTTGCTTCGCAAAATCAATGAAAACAGTGTGCGTTCAAATTATTGTTTCGCCGCCGAAGGCGGCGGAATACTTTCTACACAACCTCATACTTTTGAGACAGCCCCAAAAAATATTATTTGGCGGCTCACGCTGCCAAATAATATTTTTTGGAGCTGTCTTGCATGAACCTAACCCCTGAAAAAAGGGTTTTGCCATATATGTTGAACAAGTACTTAGCCGTAGGCAAATTCAGCTCACTGATCGCTCTCCTACTGCTGCAGATCCACCCTGTTTGCGGCCAGCAATCCCTTTCCCTATTTGACAAATTGCAGGCATTTGAGGTCGTAGAAATGGACCTTTCAACCGATTTAAAGCTGCTGCGCGACCAACGGAAGACCAATGAGTACCAACCTGCTACCCTTACCTTTTCGTTGGGTAAAAAACAACAGGAAACGTGGGAAATCAAAATCCGTTCCAGAGGAAAATACCGCCGCAGAGTCTGCCAATTTCCACCGCTTAAGCTCAATTTTCCCAAAGACAAGCTCAAAATACAGGGCCTGACCAGCGATGACGAATTCAAACTCGTCACGCATTGTCTCCTTGGAGATACCGGGAAAGAATACCTCCTGCGCGAATACCTGGCGTATAAACTCTATGAACAACTCAGCCCAGTACATTTTCGGGTCCAATTATGCAAAATACGCTACCTGGACCCTCAAAGTGGAGAAAAAATTATCGCCTGGGCTATCCTCATGGAAGATGAAGCCGCCCTTGCAAGGAGGTTTAATGCGAAAATATGTGAGGTGTGCTATTCCACAAAACCGGAACAATTCCAGGAAGGTAATCTCCAACAGGTTTTCCTTTTTCAGTATATGATTGGCAACCTCGACTGGTCGCTCACCCTTCTGCGCAATGTCCTTATGCTAGAGCCCAAAAATGGTGCCCCACCAGTAATAGCACCCTACGACTTTGATTTTTCAGGGCTCGTCAATGCTTCCTATGCACGACCGAACCTCGACTTTGGCCAGACCTCACTCCGGCAACGACTGTTTATCCATCCCGATATTTCCGATGAATCGCTCCGCCCTACCATAGCATATTTCCAAAGTAAACGAAAAGACTTAGAATCGGTTATCCTTAATTTTAAGCTCCTGGGGTATAACTCCAGAATGGATTTGTTAGACTATATCCAATCTTTTTTTAATTCCCTGGATGCGGGGATACAGCGCCCCGCCCCAAAAAATCCCTGACCGTGATGCAGGATCCGCTGTCGAGCCCAATAGAATTTCTCAAGGGGGTAGGCCCTAAAAAAGCAGAGTTGCTGAACAAAGAACTGAGGATTTTTACCTTCAGAGACCTGCTCTATCAATTTCCTTTCCGCTATATTGATAAAACGACATTCCACCATATCCGCGACATCCAGGAAGACTCCGGTGCCATACAGCTTCGGGGCATCCTCCGAAGGCTCGAATATGCCGGGGAAGGCCGCAAACGGCGCTTGGTTGGCCAGCTCCGCGACGAAACCGGCGCGATAGATCTGGTCTGGTTCTCCGGGTTCCATTTCCTCTTGCGCATCCTGGAGGTAGGCAGGGAATATGTAGTTTACGGAAAACCCCAGGAATTCCGGGAGCAGTGGAGCATGAGCCATCCAGAAATGGAAGCAGCTTCAGAGGAAAACCTGCAAACGGCATCTTCCTTTGCCCCCGTTTATCCGAGTACCGAAAAACTCAACCTTCAGGGCCTCGACAACAAAACGCGGCGGCGCCTTATGAAGGTACTCCTGGAACGGCTTACTCCGGAAGACCTACCCGACACTTTACCCGAGACCCTTGTTTCCCAATTCCGCTTTCCATCGCGCTGGGAAGCATTTCAGCATATCCACTTTCCCCGAAACCAGTCAGAACTCGATAAAGCCCGCAACCGACTGAAATTTGAGGAACTTTTCTTCCTCCAGTTGCGGCTGCTTCAACTCAAAAGTACCCGCAAAGCTGAAGTGCGCGGCTATGTGTTTGAAAAAATCGGCAGTTATTTTAACGAATTTTACAGCAATTATCTCCCCTTTGAGCTCACTGGTGCCCAGAAACGCGTGCTCCGGGAAATCCGGCGCGATCTTGGTACAGGTATCCAGATGAACCGCCTCCTCCAGGGCGACGTCGGTAGCGGAAAAACGATGGTCGCCCTCCTGACCATGCTCATGGCCCTGGATAACGGCTTCCAGGCAGTTATGATGGCCCCAACAGAAATCCTGGCCCAACAACACTTTCAATCCATCGCTGCCTATTTAGCAGATGCCCCGATTAAAGTGGGATTCCTCTCTGGTAGTGTTCGGGGCAAAACGAGAAATGCCATTCTTCAGGATCTCCAGGCCGGGAATATCCATATCCTAATCGGCACCCATGCCATCCTGGAAGATCCGGTAGTCTTTCATAACCTGGGACTTGCAATCACCGACGAACAGCACCGCTTTGGTGTGGCCCAACGCGCAAGGCTCTGGGCTAAGGGCAAACCCTTGCCCCCTCATGTACTTGTCATGACCGCAACCCCTATTCCCCGCACCCTTGCCATGACCCTTTATGGCGACCTGGACGTGTCCGTGATAGACGAGTTGCCCCCTGGCAGAAAAGAAATCGTGACCCTCCACCGCAACGAAACCCACCGCCTGCGCACCCTCGAATTTATGCGCGAACAAATTGCACTTGGACGCCAGGTCTATGTGGTTTATCCCATGATCGAAGAATCGGAAAAAGTGGACCTCCAAAACCTCATGGAAGGCTACGAAGCACTACAGCGCGAATTTCCCCTTCCCCAGTATCAAATCAGCATCGTCCACGGCAAGATGAAACCTGCCGATAAAGAAATAGAAATGCAGCGGTTTGTGCGTGGCGAAACCCAGATTATGGTTGCAACAACAGTAATCGAAGTGGGGGTCAATGTCCCCAATGCCAGTATCATGGTCATTGAAAATACCGACCGTTTTGGCTTGTCCCAGCTCCATCAGCTGCGCGGCCGTGTCGGAAGGGGCGCAGAGCAATCTTACTGTCTCCTCATGACGGGTTTCAAACTCAGTGCCGAAAGCCGGGAGCGTATCGCCACCATGGTCCGCACCAGTAATGGCTTCGAAATTGCAGAAGCCGACCTGCGGCTCCGGGGTCCGGGCGACCTCCAGGGAACCCAGCAAAGTGGAATAGTGCAGCTCGCAATAGCCGACTTGGCCCGCGATAGTGCTATTTTACAGACAGCGCGGTTGATAGCAGAAAAAATACTGGAAGAAGACCCTGACTTGACACAACCCATCCACGCTCCCTTGCGCAGGGTCATCGAAAAACACAAGAACTCCTGGGAAGGCTGGAGTAGAATCAGTTGATCTGACGGACAAAACCAGACCCTGCAACAGAAGACTTCACCTGTGCAGGCCCCTGATACCAAACTTTTCCACTACCCGCAATCGAAGCCTCCAGCAACTGAATCGCCGTTAGCCGTGCTTCACCCGCCCCTGCTACGCTGATTATCGCTTTTTGGACCTCAAGCCCCTCCGCATTAATCCTTCCGCTGCCGGCAAGATTCGCCCGGACTTCAGGCGCAGTACCTTGAAGCTCCATATATCCCGATCCCCCCAGAGAAAGCTCCAATGCACTGCTCAACTTCAACGGGCGATCCGAAATTATTGCACCTGAACCACTTACAGCGAGGGAAGTTATACGCTTCATCACCACGTCTATCCGAATAGTATCCGGGGCCTGCATGCGGTTGGCATAGCGAATCTCCCAGATCCCATCCTTGACTTCCAAATTAATATCTTTCAAAAGTACTTCCGGCCCTCGCACCGTAACCTGCTGAAATCCCCCCTGCCGGATATAAACCACCGCATTGATACCCAGTCCAATCCCCCGAAATTCCGCAAGCGAAAGCGTATCTACCATTTCCCGGCTCCCCTGCCCCTGCGCCAACAGGCCCTGAGGAAAAAGACCCAGAAAATACACAATACCGCCTAACAGCATGGATTTGATCATGACAGATATTTTTATGTAAAAGACCCTCTTCCAAGATAAAAAGTTGCTTTTCCAACTTTTATTTTTCATTTTCAAATAGATTTATAACTTTTGTAGATAGAACGCTTTTATTTGCTAAACAGCCCGCAGGTCGAATTCTTATCAAAACCTCTTTTGTTTTGAATTCCTTACAAAAAAAGGATAAATCAAAATATTGGGGTTTTGTCAAAAGTATTCCGCCACCTTCGGCGGCGAAAGAAAGTTTTGAAGGGGTTGTGTAAAAAGTCTTTTGCCGCCTTCGACGGCGAAAGGAAATTTTGAATGGGCACTGTTTTATCTCATTTTGCTTCGCAAAATGAGATAAAACAGTGTCCATTCAAAATAAAATTTGGCGGCGTAAGCCGCCAAACGAAAAGCCGGGGGCTTTTTTCACAACCTCAGCCCTGAGGCATTTTATATAACCCGGTCTTGTGCGACGGCCATCGCACAACACTAATCTTTATAGAGCAGATACTGCTTGCGTTTTTCCTTGTATTGGGAAAGCCCGGGCTCCCAGGAAGCGCGGATTTTATCTTCGTCCCAGCCCTGCACGAGCTGGGTACGCAGGGAAGACCCGCCGGCCAGCTTATCAATAAATAGGGTTTTAAGGAAGAACTGGTCCTTGTCCGGATAATTTTGGTAGAAATGGATGAGGTAATCGAGGTGGATCTTGCGCCATTCCCGGATATCTTCAGGGGCCAGTGCGGTGAGGTCATAACCCTTGCATAGCTTGCCCAGGAGGAAAGGCTGCATGGCCCCTTCTTTTGGTTCGGGGGTAAAAGTGTAATCACCGAGCGGAAAGCCTGGTGTGCCCAGGACTTGAAACTGCTTGTCGGTGCCCCTGCCAAGGCTAACCTGGGTACCTTCGAAATAGCAAATCGAAGGATACAGATATATAGCGCGCATATTGGGTAAATTGGGGGAAGGTTTGCGGGGCAGGACATAGGGCGTTTGGTGGGTATATCCACTGCATTTGACCACTTCCAGTTTACAGGCAACCCCGCCTTTCAGCCATCCTTCTCCATTCACCATCTGCGCATACTCTCCTACCGTCATACCGTGGACTACCGGCACAGGGTGCATGCCCACAAAAGAGCGATACGCCGTATCGAGGATTGGGCCATCTACATAATGGCCATTTGGGTTAGGCCGGTCTAATACCATGAGCGGGAGGCCTTGTTCTGCACAGGCTTCCATCACGTAGTGCAAAGTTGAAATATAGGTATAAAAGCGAACCCCGACGTCCTGGATGTCGAAAATCAGCAAATCCAGGCCTGCCAGGTCCTCGGGAGAAGGTTTTCTGCGGCTACCGTACAAAGAAGCCATGGGTACCCCTGTCTGTGGATCTTTACCATCCTGAATCTTTTCGCCGGCATCTGCGGTACCCCGGAGGCCGTGCTCAGGTACAAAAACCCGCCGTATATCTACTCCAAGCCGCAGGAGCGTATCTAACAGATGGGTTTCTCCGACAATAGCCGTATGGTTAATCACAAGACCAACCTTTTTGCCCTTTAACCTGGGCACATAAACCTCCATGCGCTCCGCACCCGTTTGAAGGGTTTGCTGCGACGGCACCGGCATGGATGATTTTTCTAAATCCTGAAAGGACGTCGCCCAAAGGGACAGGGAAAAAATTAATCCAACAATAATTTTTATCGACATACTTTTTTGTTTATATTTGTGTGAATAAGGTATTGGGGTCTGCAATAAATATGGGGTTGTGTAAAAAGCCCCTGGCATTTCATTTGGCGGCTGACGCTGCCAAATAATATTTTGAACGAAGACTGTTATCATTGATTTTGCTTCGCAAAATCAATGATAACAGTCTTCGTTCAAAACTTTTTCGCCGCCGAAGGCGGCGGAACACTTTTTACCCAACCGAACACGCCGGAGAAGGCTTTCCCCCATTACTTACAAATATACTAAATATCTTTTAATCTGCTTTTGATGCAGCCATTGTACGCAATTATTGACTTGGAAACTACCGGAGGACGGGCAGCACGCGACCGCATTACCGAAGTTGCTATAGTGCTACACGACGGAGAAAAAGTAATACGGCAGTGGGAATCCCTCATTAACCCGGAGTGTTATATTCCCCAGGGGATTTCAGAACTGACGGGGATAACCCAGGAAATGGTCAGGGATGCCCCCAAATTTTATGAAGCGGCTAAAGAAATTGTCGAAATGACCCAGGATGCCATCTTTGTCGCGCACAATGTCCGCTTCGATTATGCTTTCCTTTGCGAAGAATTCAAGCGCCTGGGTTTTACCTACAGCCGTAAGCAGTTGTGTACACTCCGGCTGAGTCGCCAGGCATTCCCCGGATTACCTTCCTATAGCCTTGGCAAGCTGGCAGATTCCCTCGGCGTTCCTTTGGTCCATCGCCACCGGGCCATGGGGGATGCCAGTGCGACTGCCGAAATATTCCGGCTTATCCTACAAAAACATCAATTGCGGGAAGAAGCAGCCCAAATCATCAATATGGGCATACGGGAATCCAGTCTGCCATTAGGGATTTCCCTGGAAAAAATACATAGCCTGCCGGAATCCTGCGGCGTATATTACCTTCATGATACCCATGGCCACGTCGTCTATGTGGGTAAGAGTATTAATATTAGAAAGCGTGTGGCAGAACATTTTGCCGATAACAGCACAAAGGCTGCCCGCCTTAGGGGTATGGTCAATGATATCAGTTTTGAGGTTACCGGCAGCGAGCTGGTTGCCTTACTGCTCGAATCCCATGAAATCAAACGGCTTAACCCACCTGTCAACCGGGCGCAGCGGGCCCGCAGCTATCCCTATGCAGTATATACCTATTCCAACCCAGAGGGTTACCTGTGTTTTGCCATGGACAAAGTCTCTGCTAAAGCCAAGCAATCGCTGCAAATAGTTGCCGAATATGCGCAACTCGCACACGCCCGTGGACACTTACAGAGTATCCGGGAACAATTTGAGCTTTGTGCTAACTTGTGCGATACACCGAAACAAAAAGGCCCTTGCTTTTTCTTTCACCTCCATCAATGCCATGGTGCATGTAAAGGCTTAGAAAGTGCCGAAACGTATAACCAGCGGGCCCTTCAGGCCATGGAAAAAATGGGAATCCTCTTTGATCGGGATTTCTTTCTCCTGGATGAAGGCCGCAACCCACAGGAGAAATCTGTTATTTTTGTCGGAAACGGCATGTACCAGGGCTTTGGCTACCTGGATATTACCGATTTGAATGGCAACCCGGAAACCCTGGGCGATGCGATCAAAAAATTCCCAGGCAACCCGGAAACCAACAGGATTATCCATCGCTATATGCAGCAAAATCCCAAACTTTTAGTAGCCCGCCCACCCTTGCAGTCAAATCATGGCTAGCGGATCTTTTGATTTGCCTCAAATTTTTACCAAGGATTGGAATGGTGATGACAGGGACTATCTGTTTTAGACCGAGGAACCCTTTTTCTCATCGAGGTAGGGAAACCAATAAGCCGTCAGATTAATCAGGATCATAATAGCTGAGAAAAAATATAAACCCAGCAAAAAGCCGATGGAAACATGAAAAAGGATAACACCGGAAAGAAAGACCCACCTGGTCTTTTTGAACGCTACCCCGATGGGAAATACCGTTTCTATAAACACCGTCGCTATTCCTGCGATTTGCAGGGCCCATGGGAATGATACCCAAATACTGGGATCCGTAAAATCGGCATAATTATTCGTTTGCAGGGCTTTCCACACCGCCTCTCCGTTCCACCA
This sequence comes from uncultured Haliscomenobacter sp., assembly GCA_964527495.1. GTDB lineage: Bacteria > Bacteroidota > Bacteroidia > Chitinophagales > Saprospiraceae > JADJPL01. The sequence goes on along the minus strand of CAZGOT010000022.1, from coordinate 13,430 downwards.
GGTAGGCCCCAGTGCCTTAGCAAGCCCTGAAAAAAAATAAGCCATGGCAAAATGAGCTTGAAACAACGTGAGGTTAAAAGCCTGGTGAGCAGGATTCCCTTTCCAATTTCCCGCGTGAAACGCATCCAGGGAATAATGTTTGCCCACCGGAAATACAACCATATAAAAAAGACAAATCGTGGTCATGAAATCAACACCATACATCATCACCTCAATAGAGAAAACCCAAACCAAATGGAGACTCAAGGCGAGCAGTGCAGATAAGCGCGTAAAAAGGCCCAGAACAAGCAGGGTTAAGAACAAAATCTGCGCATAAAAAAAACCGTAAACCAGAGGCTCAAACTTAATTGCTGCAAAGCGGCTCGTGAATTGATGGATATCCCAAAGGGTCGGTACCACCCCACTCGTCCTGGCCGCAAGAATTTCCGGGTAAATAAGCGCCTGTTCCCCCCAAAATGTTTGGATCTCTGGAAAAGTAGCCAGCAAGTGGAGCAAAAATAAGGATGCCCCGAGTATCCTAAACGCAGGTAGCCAAATTAAATTCCTGCTATCTTCCTGGAAGAGTTGATCAGTCCAACGAACCAGGCCGTACCACATAGTTAATCGTCTTTAAGGGCATTAACGAATAGAGTGTTTTCAGACCATGCGACTCGTTCCAAAGCCGGGGCGTTTCCAGAACATAGAAACCCGATTGAATGGAATCGCAAGTGAGCGATACACCTTTCAATGTAAAGCTGGCCGTATTCTTAATTAGTAAATCCAGATATCCCTCACGAAGGGAATCCCGAATACTGGTAGCTGCCCTGTCCTTCCCGATTAAGTCCACGTAATCAATAAAATTACTCCTTAAACATTCATACCGTGTTTCTCCCGTAAAAGTCTTGAATTGTGGAGTATAAACCTCCCCACATGCCTCTGTTAT
>CAZGOT010000022.1:2824-12498 GCA_964527495.1 uncultured Haliscomenobacter sp. | reverse complement strand
GTACTGCGTACATTGAAACCAAAAAAACCATACCCCGTCTCCCCACCACTGATTCTTCCATAGACCTGAAAAGGCAGTGACCGAATAAGCCTACCCAAAAAATAATCTACTTTGGTGGAATCCTTATCATAAAAGTTTAGAAAAATTTCTCGGGTGATAACTGCAGAATTGAGAAAAATGAACCCTATTTGTGCAAAAAATGCCAGCAGGAGCAATTTTTTTTTCATCAGAAGATTTATCGGAGATTATGGCAAATTTCAAAAGAAATTATAATGCCTGGTGCTGTTGAAGCGGCACCCAGCATTTTCTTGAATAAAAATGATCTTTGGCTGGGCACCACTTCAACGGATTTTTCATAAAGTCGACTGTCAAAAAAGCTGATTAGTTGCCATATTTAGCTAGGATATTGCTCATACTGGATAAGTTTTCATCCTGGGCAACAGCGGCATCAGAATTCTCATCTCCACGGATAATAAAGACACGCTCGCTTACGCGGCTTTTGCTGATGGTCGTTTCAACAGCGATGGTGCGCCGAAAACCCCTGGCAGATTCATACTCCACGCCCTGAAGCTTCATCTCACCTGCCTTCTCTAAGTCTTTGATCTTATAAACTTTCCCAATCAAACTTAAGAGCTCGTCGTTATCAGACTTGGTAATAGAAGCAGAAGGGTTAACCTTATACAGGGACTTGCCTATTTTCGTCACCCCTTTACCCGGCTGAATAATAAATGCTGTAAATATAAAGGCAATGAGGCAAATTGCCGGAAGTACTAATTTACGCATAAACAACAATTTAAATAATTAATAAATTTATTGATATTAGTCGTTTGATGATCAGATCAAGCTATCGCTCGCTTACGAACTACCATTTTTTACAAGGATTGCCCACTTTGGCAGTGCATTTGAAATTTCATTAGCATTTCGTGGTATTGAAAGCGCATCAAAGTACACCCTCCAGCAATACGGCCATTTCGCTTTGGAGTTGAGCTGCCTCTTCTGCTGCTTTTTTGTCAAAATCCACTCCATTTCCAGCATACAGGATACTTCTGGAAGCATTTACCAGCAACCCACAGCCCTTGGTAAGTCCCGCATCAGCAATTGCACGCAAATCGCCACCCTGGGCACCAACACCAGGTACCAGAAAGAAATAATCCGGCGCGAGGGCACGAATTTTGCGCATCATGCCTGGATGCGTCGCACCGATTACAAACATCAGTTGATCAGGTCCAGCCCATGTCATTGCTTTATGGATAACCTTTTCAAAAAGCCTTTCGCCGCCTGGCATTTGTTCGGTGAGTTGGAAATCCCCGCTTCCAGGATTGGAGGTCAAAGCCAGAAGGATAACCCATTTGCCTGGGAACCCAAGGAAAGGGGTAACGGAATCCTCTCCCATGTAGGGTGCGACCGTAACCGCATCACAGGGAAATTTCTGAAAGAAAGTTTTGGCATATTGAGCAGCCGTATTCCCAATATCCCCGCGTTTTGCATCGGCAATAATAAAATGATCCGGACCAATATACCGGACGGTCTTATCAAACAATTCCCAGCCTTGGGGACCCAGTGCTTCATAAAAGGCAAGGTTGGGCTTGTAGGCCACACAAAAAGGCCTGGTTGCATCAATAATCCTGCGGTTAAACTCCCAGAGGGGGTCTGGCAAATCTTTCAGAAAAGGTGGAATGAGATTCAGGTCTGTATCCAGTCCGACACAAAGAAAAGATTTTTTTGAAGCGATGAGCGCGATTAGTTCCTCTTTGGACATGCCGATATAGCTTAAAGGCCGTTCAGTGCAACCACCCCGGCTACTTCCGGGACTTTAAATTTAATCGCCTGCTCAATACCGGCACGCATAGTCATAATGGACATATTGCAATTCTGGCAGTTGCCCAGCCATTTAATCTGCACGATATGGTCTTCCGTGATATCCACCACTTCTACATCGCCACCGTCAACGGCAAGGTGGGGCCGGACATCATCCAGGGCTTTATCAATGCGTTCCAGAAGCCGGTCTTTTTCCAAAAAGGGCATATATCCTTAGTTTTTAATATTGATTACTTTAGAAGGCTCTAAGAATTCGTTGCGCAGGGCAACCTGCCGCATGGTATTCTGAGCCACCTGCATAAAGGCCTCTTTCACCTCGTTTTCCTCCGACGACAACACTGCCGGCACCCCATCATCTCCCGATTCCCGGATACCCTGGATCAGCGGAATCTGCCCGAGAAGGATGCTGTTACTCATTTGAGCGAGTTTTTTGCCGCCGCCCTGTCCGAAAATATAGTATCGGTTTTCGGGCAGTTCCCGCGGCGTAAACCAGGCCATATTTTCTACAACTCCAAGAATAGGAACGTTAACGGAAGGCAGGAGAAACATATTCATTGCTTTAACCGCATCTACTACGGCGACCTCCTGGGGCGTCGTAACGATTACCGCACCAGTGACGGGTACTGTTTGGACGAGGGTGAGCTGTATATCCCCTGTTCCGGGAGGGAGGTCCACAATCAGATAATCCAGGGAAGGCCAAAGGGTATCATTAAAAAACTGTTTGATAATCCCTGCCAATCGCGGCCCCCGCAGTACGACTGCCTGCTCCGGTTCAATGATAAACCCAATGGAAATCAGGTGGATCCCATTGGATTCCAGAGGCACCATTTTGGGATGATTGTAGATAGATTGTATTTTAGGGCGCTGACCTTGCAAGCCAAACATAGTGGGCATGGAAGGCCCATACAGGTCAGCATCTACCAATCCCACCGTTGCACCCAACATTTTGAGTCCGAGGGCAAGGTTTGCGGCGACAGTGGACTTCCCTACACCGCCTTTGCCCGAGGCTACGGCAATAATATTTTTGATATGTGGCAGAGGCTGCTCTGGCTCAGTGGCTGCGGCGTTGCGCGCACGCATATGCACATGAACACTCGCCTCCGGATACACCTCCTGTATCGCCGCCTGACAAGCAAAATTCAGGTCTGTTTTGTGTGGACTGTTGAGAGAAGGCAACTCCAGGGTAAACGCTACCGACGTACCTTCTATACGCAGGTCGCACACCATATTCATCGTTATCAGGTCCTGACCGGTATTGGGGTCGGTGACCCGGGTTAACGCTTTGACGATTTTTGCGGTTTCCAGTTGCATTTTTTGTGCGGTTTGGTGGCAGGTTAAGGGCAGTGCGCCTGCTCAATATGACTTTTCAGCAAGGCTTAGAGAACATTTGCTGCAAGACAAGTTTAGTACAAAAATACAAACAAAAAACAAAAATAAACAGTTTACATTTGCACTGCCATGAAAGTCCATACGCAAATCGACAATTTACCCGTTTTCCGGAATGCTGTACTGACCATAGGGTCTTTCGATGGGGTACACAAGGGCCACCAGAAGATTATCGGTCAGGTGAAGCATCTGGCGCAGAGTATTGGAGGGGAAAGTGTGCTAGTCACTTTTCACCCGCACCCGCGCACCATCGTCTACCCTCGGGAGGGCAATGTACAGCTCATTAACACCCTGGAGGAAAAAATTGATCTGCTCCAGGGTTTTGGCATTGACCACCTGGTAGTTGTCCCATTCACCATTGAATTTTCCCAGCTCAGCGCGGATGAATACATCGAAAAATTTCTTGTCGGCAAATTTCATCCCAAAATAATAGCTATCGGCTTCGACCATCGTTTTGGCCTGGGCAGGCAAGGCGACATCAACTACCTGCGCTGGCATGGCAAGAATTTTGGGTATGAAGTAGTCGAAATAGAAAAACAAGATGTTGAGGAGGTTACGGTAAGCTCTACAAAAATACGCAGGGCCCTGGAAGTTGGAGACGTTCGCAAAACCGCCCTGCTGATGGGCCATTATTTTACGTTGAGCGGAAAAGTTGCGCATGGCCGCAAGATGGGCAAGCAACTGGGTTTTCCAACTGCGAATATCGAAATCGGCGAAAAAAACAAGCTTATTCCACCGGATGGGGTTTATGCCGTTTTTGTTCGCTTAAAAACAGAATACTACGGGGGGATGCTCTATATCGGAAGCCGTCCCACACTCGAAAGCGGAGGCGGAAGGAGTATCGAAGTCAATATTTTTGGGTGGAACCAGGCGATTTATGGTGAGGATATCCAGGTAGAGTTAATAGATTACATCCGTGGAGACCTGAAGTTTGAGGATCTTAGCGGTTTGCGCCAGCAGTTGGTGCGAGATCGCTATACTACGGAAGGCTTGCTGCTCAATGCGCCCCGCCTGGGACCTAACCAGCCCACGCAGCAGTATCCCACCGTAGCAGTAGTTTTACTGAATTACAACGGGAAAAAATATCTTGAAGCATTTCTGCCCACCCTATTAGCCAGCAACTACCCCAATATGGAGGTCGTCGTAGCCGACAATGCCTCGACAGATGGCTCCATGGAATTCCTGGAGCATCAATTTCCACAAATTACCCGAATCCAATTGCCCCGCAACTATGGTTTTGCAGAAGGCTACAACCAGGCGTTGAGGAAAACAAGGGCGGCGTATTATGTGCTGCTCAACTCGGATGTGGAGGTTACCCAGGGATGGCTCGAGCCTATTATCAAACTGATGGAATCCGATAAGACGATTGCTGCCGTACAACCCAAGATCCGATCCTGGCACCATAAAGAGCAATTCGAGTACGCCGGAGCTTCCGGAGGGTGGATGGACTATCTGGGTTACCCATTTTGCCGCGGACGCGTCCTCTCGGAAATAGAAAAAGATGAAGGGCAGTATAACAGCGTACAGGAAGTCTTTTGGGCAAGTGGTGCTGCCTTTGTAGTCAGGGGCAGCCTATTCCACAACTTTGGGGGCTTCGACGGTAGCTATTTTGCCCATGCCGAGGAAATTGACCTTTGCTGGAGGTTCCGACGCGCCGGGTATAAAGTCATCGCCCACCCAGGCTCTGTGGTTTATCACGTTGGCGGTGGCACCCTGGATTATTTAAACCCATTCAAAACCTACCTCAATTTCCGGAACACCCTATTTACCATAACTAAAAATGAGCCAATAGGCAAACTTATCTGGCTTTTACCTTTTCGATTCCTGTTAGACGTGGCAGCATCTTTTTTATTTGCTGCACAAGGCAGGTTCAGGCATATCGGCGCCATCATGAAGGCCCATCTGACTTTCCTTCCTCTTTTCGGAAAAGTTTGGAGCAACCGGCTGCGATATGACAAACTGATCGAAAAACACCGGATAAGCAATTTCCAGCGAAAAGCAGGCGTTTACAGGGGTAGCATCGCTTTTGACTTCTATTTTCGAGGAAAAAAGCGGTACAGTGAACTCATCCATAAATGAAAAATGACGTACATATACTATTTGAGGATGCATCCCTGCTGGTGGTAGAAAAACCACCCGGCATGCTGTCGATCCCTGAGCGTTTCGATCCATTGAAGGAAAACCTCCTGGGCAAGTTAAGGGAAACCTATGGACAAGTTTTGGTCGTACATCGCCTCGACCGCGAGACCAGCGGGCTTATGTGCTTTGCCCGGACCGAAGAGGCCCATAGAAACCTGAGCATACAATTTACAGAGCGCCAGGTGGATAAATACTATATGGCGCTGGTAGATGGAAGACCGCTCCCCCCTACTGGTACGATTGACAAACCGATAGGCCCGCATCCCTCCATTGCAGGGAAAATGGCCATCAGCCCAATGGGGAAGCCTGCGCTCACTCTGTATCGGGTTTTGGATACGTACCGCAGCTTTTCGTTGGTAGAGGCCAATATCAAAACCGGGCGCACGCATCAAATCCGGGTTCATCTGAGTAGCATAGGCCATCCTCTTGCGGTGGACCCACTATACGGGAAGCGCGCTTTTCTTCTTCTTTCCGAAATAAAACTCCGCAATTTCCATCTCGGGAAATATGCCGAAGAAAGGCCCCTCATCCAACGGCTTACCCTGCATGCCTGGCGTCTGGGTCTCCGTCACCCGGTAAATGGGGAGCGTCTTGAGGTTGAAAGTCCGCTCCCGAAAGATTTCAGGGCTTTATTGAGCCAACTCGATAAATGGGGGCGCAAATAGCGCTGGCATCAGGCTTTTTTGGACTGGCACTTTTGGCAAACCTCTAATGAAACGTCCATGAAATTCAAATTCCAGGGAACCGGGCAGATGGCTATCTTAGGCGCCATAATCCTTTCGTCCCTTGCCGGACGGGCCTACCTGCTGGAAGGCGAGGAACTCAAGTCGGCCGAAATGGCAAGAGAAATGCTTGAAACGGGCAATTTTATCCGCCCACTTTTCGATTTCCTTCCAGCCTGGGAAAGGTTGCCTCTCTTTTCCTGGATCCAGGCCCTCAGTATGCAGGTCTTTGGTGTTGGAACATTTGCGGCCCGTCTGCCCAATGCTGCCGGCGGTATCCTTAGCATCCTCCTGCTGTATCGCCTGGGGAGTTTACTGTATAATCCCGGATTTGGTCTGCTATGGTCATCCGCTTTTTTGTCCGGCTTGCTGCCTATTTTCTACTTTGGGACGGGTATTGAGGCCCCCTGGTCCAGCCTGCTGTTATTTTTGGGCTTGATGAACCTCATCCTGTTTTACTGGGGTACCCAACAATCCAGGCTTCCCACGAGCCGGCCTATCTCCCGGTATCTTTATTATGGAGGACTTTTTACCGGCCTCGCTTCTTTGATGCGTGGACCTGAAGCGATGGCTCTTTTGGCTTCGGTCCTGGGAGTTTACTGGCTATACAAAAACCTCCGCTTTTACATCAGCGTCCAGCAGTTTTTCCTGTTTTTTGCCCTGGCGATCCTGGCGCCCCTGGTCTGGCTAAGCATTGATGGGGTGGTCAACGGTCCGGATGCGGCCCTTGCCATTCCGGTGCATCAGTGGCAATCCCTTTCTGTGGCGCCGGAAGGCGAGCAAAAAATTTGGGTCTTTTACGTTGTCCTGCTCCTGCTAGGCTGCTTTCCTGCTTCGGTTTTTACCTTGCAGGCCCTCCTGAACCGTACGGACCACGGTGGTGATGTAGCTGATGAAAATTTCGAACAAAACGACTTCAGGCGCTGGATGAAGATGTTTTTGTGGACGATCCTGGTGTATTATACCTTGAGAAGTGCCAAAGCCCCTTATTATGCTTTCCCAGCCATATTTCCTGTTTCCTACCTTGCGGCATGGGCTGTCCACCGCATTCAGAACGGAAGGCTATCCCTGGAACGCTGGATGTATTTTGCCTTGGCGGGAGGAGGAGGGGTATTAACCATCCTTGCGGCCCTTCAGGCCTTTCCATCGCTACAATCTGGAATTCCCGGGTTTTGGGTACCGGACATTCCCTTAGCTAAAGATAGCGAAAACTATGCTATTTTAAGTATCGTTCCTGCCATTGTAATGGGGTTGGGCAGCTTTTTTGCCTGGAGAAAACTACAGGAAGGCGCATGGTCCAAAGGATTCAAGATTTTATTTATTGCTTCTACCCTGTTTTCCCTCTCAACCATGATTTTTCTTTTGCCTCCGATCGCGCATAAAGCCTATGGACCGGTTGTTGAATTTTCCCGTTCCAGGATTGGGGAAGATTGTTATATTTATCCTTTCAAATTCAGGAATTACAGTGCCCTATTTTACGCTGCGAAAAAAGCCAATGCGCATCCCAGGAGTGGAGAGCGGGACTGGTTGTTGTTTGGGGAAACAGACAAAACGGTATATTTCGTTGCGCGGGCGAATGATGCGAAGGAGTTAGCTGCTTACGCCCACATAGAGGAGTTGTATAGTAAGGGTGGGTTTGTTTTTTTTGTGCGGATAAGATAATGCGCCAGGACGGACAGGGAATTTACAGCATAAAAGCGGCATTTAGCGCCTGAAAGCCTGTTTGGAGTTGTGCATATGGGCCTTTTTGCTCCGCAGATTATTTAGCAAAGGCATGCTGCCGGCTTTTACCGAACGGGATTAGTGCATACGGTCTCCCCGTAATTCCAGCTCTTTCATAATAGTCGCCTCGTAGTCCAGGTATTGTTGCCAACGGGTGCGCACGGTATTTTCGTCGAAGTAAAGGCGGGCCAGATCCAGAAAAAGACGGTAGTGGCCAGCCTCTGACACCATAAATTTATGGTAAAAGTCCTTCAACTTATCATCCTGGATATAGAGGGACAGCAAACGGAAGCGCTCTGCGCTGCGGGCTTCGATGAGGGCGCAGACCAGGAGTTTTTCGAGGAAACGATCCTCGCGGGAGCCGCCTTTGATTTGAAAATCCAACAATCTATTTACGTACTCGTCTTTGCGTTGTTTTCCCAGTTTCAGGTCCCGTTTTTCCAGTTCCTGCAGGACAAGGCGGAAGTGTCCCCATTCCTCGGTAACGATAGGTGCGAGCTCGCGTACCATCTCCTCTTTATCGGGATATCCCTGGATGAGGGAAATACAAGAGGTGGCTGCTTTCTGCTCACAATAGGCGTGATCTGTGAGGATTTCTTCCAGCGATTTTTCTGTGAGGTTCACCCATCTTGGGTCGGTAGGCAATTTAAGCCCCAGCATTTGCACAGAGCGCAGGTTATGTTCTTCGTTTTGCATAATCAGGAGCAATTGGCCGCCTATTTATCGAGGCAAGCCAGTTGTTTCATAAAGAAATCAAGTGCATACACCGGATATTCCTCGAAGCCAGAGCTCCAGAAGACCCGAATGGCATCCAGTTCGCTGGAGCTAAGGATGCCGAGGATACTTTGATCAATAGGATATTCCACGCGGTAAGTTAATTCTTCCCGGCGGGTATCATAGCTTACCTTAGCCATTGCGCGGGAAGAGAGGTTTATCTGCTGGCCACTCAGCAAGCGAAGCGTCAGTGTACTGCCTTTTTCTATAAACCCATAAACTTCCCGGGCATTAGGATAGACGAAAGTAAATTCCAAAATCAAGGAGCGGAAGCCGTCGGCGGAACGCATATACCCCTCGCAGCGCAAATATTCTTTTTCTTTGAGGAAAAGGCGGAGGTGTTCGTGTGTGAAGGTAAATAACAATTCTTTGCGGAGTTCCTTCCTCCATCTTCCGGAGGACTCGTCCATACCATTAAAAGTGAAGGCACAAACCCCGCCCGGCGATCTTGCTGCGAGTCCTTGTTTATCTTCCCAATCCAGCACATAACCCGGTGCGGATGCCGTAAGTGCCGGCGCATAAGTCTGCACCAGTTCGTCGGCTTTAGGCAGTATGAGCTGAGTGGATTTGGAAGCATGGATATGGCTGGCTTCCTGGACAAAATTTCCGGAAGCGATGGCGGCTTCTGCCCGTTTGAGCTCATTTTGAGCCAGTTCTGCTTCTTTGATCGCTTCCGCTTCGAGGGTACGTGCGGAAGTAAGGCGGAGGGAATTCCGTTGGGCTTCCTGCGGCTGGGCCGAGGTAGCAGCTGCGGTGGTTTTAATTTCTGCTTCCATCCGCTGGCGGCTCAGGCTGGCTTGCTCAGCCCTTTTGGAAGCCACCGTTGAGGCTTCCCGGGCAAGCTGCACCCGACGGGTGGCAATGCGCATGGCGTCTTCATCTGTAAGTCTGACAGGAGCGTCTAGCGCACCGATGGAGGCAACAGTTTTAGGGTAGTCTTTTCCCCCTTCCGATTGTCCGAACAGATACCAGGAACCATCCGGGAAGACAATCACCTTTTCTCCTTTTTCATTCGTGCGTATTACCCCCTGGGCAATCGCAGCAAAAGGAAGAATGCATACAGCAAAAGCAGATAGAAGCCAATACCCTTTTCTCATAAGCATTGAATAAAAA
>CAZGOT010000022.1:0-2814 GCA_964527495.1 uncultured Haliscomenobacter sp. | reverse complement strand
ACTCGATTTATTTATGGGCAAAAGCTCGCGAAACTAACGTGTTGATACACACGGAATTTTTATGCCCTTCAAAGCTCGCTCTCCGGAAGACCGGAAAAGTCTGAACAAATATAATGTTTTCTCTATAAATAACGCACATGTCCCAAATAAATTACACTTACTTCCTCTTTCATGACCGGATTAACAGCCCTATTCCTGTATCGGCAGGCTTTTCGGTGAAAATAATCCGGCAGATGGGGGCGGGTAGTTAAATTTCCAATCATTTACTATCTTTAGAGCGTGTTCGGGAAATGCGGACTGAGCCCAAACCCTTCCGGGCAGGTAAGCATACAGGATAGTAAGCAAAACAAGGAAAACCGATTCCAAACCGCGATGCATTTACTTTTCAAGATAGGTTTTTTGCCCCTGCGGATATGGGACGTTCTCGATATCCTCATCGTTGCCTGGTTGTTATACCAGATATACCGCCTTTTGCGCGGCAATGTCGCCTTTAACATTTTCATTGGTCTCCTCGTAATTTACATCATCTGGGGTATCGTTAACCAGTTGGAAATGGATTTGCTTGCGGCGGTGCTGGGGCAATTTGTCAGCGTAGGGATGATAATCATTGTGATTGTATTCCAGCAGGAAATACGTCGTTTTTTGTTTTATCTGGGAAACAATGCCCTTCGTCGGCGACTCCATTTTCTGGATAAGTGGCTGGACCGCACCCTGGAGGTGCCGGAAGGCAGGGAAATCTATCTTCGGTCACTCAAAACTGCTTTGCTGAGGCTATCCCGGCAAAAAATAGGCGCGCTCATCGTACTAACCCGCGATATTATCCTCGACGAAGTGGTCTCAACGGGTTCAGAACTCGACGCAGCCATTTCAGAACCCCTCATCGAAAGCATTTTTCAGAAAACCAGCCCGCTCCACGATGGTGCCTTGCTCGTACGCCGCGGGCGCCTCATTGCAGCAGGGTGTATTCTTCCGATTTCTGAAAACAACCACCTGCCTAAATTTGCGGGGTTGCGGCACCGCGCAGCAGTCGGGATAACCGAAAAATTCGGCGTAGCGGCATTTATCGTTTCCGAAGAAACCGGCAATCTCGCTTTTGCCCATGCGGGCAAATTATTTACCGAATTAAAGGAAGAGGAAGCAGAAGCACTGCTGCGCCAATATCTGCTGTAAGGCATCTGCCTCTTTGAGAGATAGAGGGGTAATGCAGGTAAAATAAAGCAAGCCCCATCGTGGTTTACCCCAATTCTTATTTGGGAATTTCAATATTTTTTCCTATCTTCATACCAAAATAATTACCATGCAAGCTGTTCAGCATTATATTGACCAAAACAGGGACAGGTTCCTGGCCGAACTCCTGGAACTGCTGCGGATCCCTTCTATCAGTGCCGATCCGGCCTACAAGGGAGATGTGCGCCGTGCGGCAGAATTTGTTGCGGAAAGCCTCCGCAAATCAGGTGCCGACAATGTGGCTATTCTCGAAACCGGGGGGCATCCGGTGGTTTACGGGGAGAAAATTACTGCGCCCGACAAACCAACCGTCCTGGTGTACGGGCATTACGACGTCCAGCCACCAGACCCACTGGACCTTTGGACGACGGGGCCTTTCGAGCCAGAAATCCGCAAAACGCCCCTGCACCCCGAAGGTGCCATTTTTGCCAGAGGATCGGCAGATGACAAAGGGCAGTTTTACATGCACGTTAAAGCCTTTGAGGCAATGCTCGCCAAGGATGCCCTGCCTTGCAATATTAAATTTATCATCGAAGGCGAAGAAGAAGTGGGGTCAGCCAATCTGGAACAATTCCTCCGCGACAATGCCGACCGGCTGAAGTGCGATGTGGTCCTCATTTCTGATACGGATATGATTTCCAGGGATGTGCCCTCCATAACCGTCGGCCTCCGGGGACTCAGCTATGTGGAAGTAGAAGTTCAGGGTCCAAACCGGGACCTGCACTCCGGGCTTTATGGTGGTGCTGTGGCCAATCCAATCAATATCCTGGCCAAAATGATCGCCTCCATGCACGATGAAAATAACCACATCACCATCCCAGGATTCTATGACGATGTATTAACTGTAAGCCCTGGAGAACGCCAGGCCATGAATGCGGCTCCTTTTGACGAAGAAGCCTATAAGAAGGCCCTCGATATCCGCATGCTCCATGGCGAAGCAGGTTATACAACGCTGGAGCGCACCTCCATCCGCCCAACACTCGATGTCAATGGCATCTGGGGTGGCTACACCGGGGAAGGAGCTAAAACCGTTTTGCCCGCTAAGGCATTTGCTAAAATCAGTATGCGGCTCGTCCCCAATCAGGACCCGGATAAAATTACCCGCTTGTTCGCAGATCATTTCCAAACAATTGCCCCTCCTTCCGTAAAAGTAAAGGTGCAATTCCACCACGGTGGCTACCCTGTCGTCACCCCAACGGATACGCCGGAGTATAAAGCTGCACATAAGGCAATGGAAGCGTCTTTCGGAAAAGCCCCTCTTCCTCAGCGCGGCGGCGGCAGTATTCCGATTGTCGCGCTTTTCGAAAATGTGCTCAGTGTAAAAACCGTCCTAATGGGTTTTGGCCTCGATAGCGACAGTATCCACTCTCCTAACGAACACTACGGGCTCTTTTTCTTTTACAAAGGTATCGAAACAATACCCCACTTTTACCAGTATTACGCTGAGTTGAAAAAGTGACGTCGTTCAATAAATTATTTGGCGGCTTGCGCCGCCAAATAATTTATTGAAGGGGATGTCCCGAAAGTATTACGCCGCCTTCGGCGGCGAAAGAAAGTTTTGAACGAACACTGTTTTCATTGATTTTG
>CAZGOT010000021.1:5387-21275 GCA_964527495.1 uncultured Haliscomenobacter sp. | reverse complement strand
AATGGAGCAGGTGCCATTTTTGGCGCTGCGTTCAATTTCCAATTATGTTGAGCCGCGCAATAGGGCAGGTTGGGAAGTTGCCCTGGCAATAGATCAGTTAAACCAGGTACTTATTGCCTTAGTCGGCAGTTTTTCCAGCCCACAACAAACGGGGGCGGCCACTTAAATCTTTTTCGAGCCGCACATAAGGCCAGCCATCCTGGCGCCAGAGCTGTTCTGCTGCCTGGGCAAAACCTGCATGACACTCTGCTGCAAGTGCACCTCGTGGTGTACTTTTCTCCTGGGCAAACGCGCTAAGGGCGCGATAAAATAGTAAAGGATCGGAATCAGGGACAAAAAGGGCGATTCCAGGCTCATATCCGCGCACCCGTTCCGCAAGTTCTTTGCGTTCGGATTCGGGGATATAAGGCGGGTTGCTGAGGATGAGGTCAAACGTAGGCAGTAGGGCCCAGTTTTTTTTCTCTAAAAAGTCCAGGTGCAAAAATTCTATGGATGTATGATGGCGACTTGCATTTTCGCTTGCAAGGGCCAGGGCTTCCTTGCTCAAATCTATGGCGGTGAGCTGAATCCAGGGGCATTTGGTTTTGAGCGTTATGGCGATGCAACCTGAGCCGGTACCGACATCCAGTACCCGGGCATTGCCCAGCTCATTTTTTCTGGATTTGAGCCACTGAACCGCAGTATAGACAAGTTCTTCCGTCTCTGGGCGCGGGATGAGCACTGCAGGCCCAACAGCAAATTTTAGTCCAAAAAAATCGGCTTCTCCAAGCACGTATTGTACTGGTTCGCCATCCAGGAGCCGCCTGACAATTTGTTCATAGCAGGCTAACTGAGCAGGACTCAGCATATACTCGGTTTGATAGGGTGGGTAAAGGTTTAAGGCATCTTCCAGCACAATGCGGGCGACAGAACGCCCCTCCCCGGGATCGTCATAATATTTCGCCAGTTGACTGCTCAGTTGTGAAAAAGCTTGTGCGCTGTTCATACCTATTTTTTAATTCTGGCGGCGATCCGAGGTTGTGTAAAAAGTATTTTGCCGCCTGCGGCGGCGAAAGAAAACATTTGGCGGCTTGCGACGCCAAAGAACGTTTTTTAAACCGGCGATTTTGTTGATTTTGCGCAGCAAAATCAACAAAATCGCCGGTTTAAAAAATTGTATTCTGTCGCCGTAGGCGGCAGAATACAATTTTACACACCCCATAACTTATGGGACAGTCTCAGGAAAGTCGGCCCCTAAAATCTTCATAAGTAAATTTCCTGACGACTTCCAGGGAGCCATCTTCATGCCAGATACAGATATCGGGATGTTTAACGCCGTTGAACATGGTTGTTTTGACCATTGTGTAGTGGATCATATCCCAGAATACCAGGCGGTCGCCAGGCTGTAAGGCGTGGTCGAAGGAATAAGCATCCATAAAATCTCCGGCCAGGCAGCTCACGCCGCCTATGCGGTAGGTAGGCTTACCGGGTTCCGGGGGTGTAGTGGCACCCAGGATTCTGGGCACATAAGGCATTTCTAGGGTGTCTGGCATGTGCGCAGTGAAAGAAATATCGGCAATTGCCGTTTTGAGCCCACCATTTTCCACAACATCCAGCACAGAGGCAACCAGTTCGCCGGTCTCCCAGGCGATAGCACTTCCTGGCTCGAGGATTATTTCCAGGTGGGGGTGACGGGAACGGAACGCCAGCAGGGTATGTACCAGGTGACTAACATCATAGCCTTTCCGCGTCATGAGATGGCCACCACCGAAGTTAATCCACTTTATCTTGGGTAGAAAATCCCCGAACCGGGTTTCTACAGCTTGAATGAGCCCTTCCATGGCTAGCGCAGTAGATTCACATAACGTATGGACATGCAGGCCTTCTATGCCTGCAGGCAGTGCAGGTCCCAGCATATCTCGGGTCACACCGAGGCGGGAAGTACAGGCAGCAGGGTTATACATCTCCACAGCCACATCCGAAAATTCCGGGTTCACTCTGAGTCCGGGCGACACTTCAGGAGCGTATTCCGTTAGAAACTCCCGGAAAGCTGCGAATTGCGCAACGGAATTAAACGTGATATGGCTGCTCAGCTTTGCTATTTCGGCAAATTCATCCTGGGAATAGGCTGGGGAATACGTATGGGCTTTTCGGCCCATTTCTTCATAAATGAGGCGCGCTTCATTCAAAGAACTTGCGGTCGCCCCGCTGAGATAATCGGCAACTATTGGGAAGACCCGCCACATAGCAAAACCCTTCAGGGCGAGGATTACCTGAACGCCAGCCTGGTCCTGAACAGAGCGGATTAACTCCAGGTTTTGGCGCAGTCGGGCCATTTCGAGTACAAAAGCTGGGGAAGGTACCTGGTCGTAAGCAATCGGCATAATTATGGCGCAAAGTTTGGCTTAGATTTCTGAAAACTCGATATCTCCATTAATTTCTTCCTGCCAGGGCAGGCCCGCATCACCGATTTTTTCAAGGAAGGGGTCAGGGTCCAGTTGCTCGACATTGAAAACCCCCGCACCAGACCATTTGCCCTGCAACATCAGCATGGCGCCAAGCATAGCAGGTACCCCTGTCGTATAAGAAACGCCCTGGGTGCCCGTTTCGCGGTAGGCATCCTGATGGCGGCAGTTATTCCAGATATAGTACGTTTTTTGTTGTCCGTCTTTCACCCCACGGATTCTGCAGCCTATCGAAGTTTGGCCCGTATAGTTTTCGCCGAGTTCACCGGGATCGGGTAGCACGGCCTTGAGGAATTCGAGCGGTATGATTTCCACTCCTTTGTACATTACCGGCTCTATTCCAGCCATTCCGATGTTTTGAATAACCCGCAGGTGTGTCAGATATTCTTCACTGAAAGTCATCCAGAACCGGGCGCGTTTGATGGTAGGAAAGTGGACGACGAGGGATTCAAGCTCTTCGTGGTAAATCAGATAAGATTTCCGTGGGCCTATATCCGGGTAGTTGATTATTTTGGAAATTTCGTGGGGTTCTGTAAAAACCCATTTGCCGTTTTCCCAGTATTTCCCTTTTTGCGTGACCTCACGGATGTTAATTTCCGGGTTGAAGTTAGTGGCAAAGGGTTTGCCGTGGCTTCCGGCGTTGGCATCTATGATATCGAGATAGTGGATTTCATCGAAGTGGTGTTTTGCAGCATGGGCAGTATATACCCCGGTCACGCCGGGATCGAAGCCACAGCCCAAAACCGCCATCAGGCCTGCTGACTTGAATCGTTCCTGGTAGGCCCACTGCCATTTGTATTCGAATTTTGCCTCATCCTTGGGCTCATAGTTGGCAGTATCCAGATAATGTACGCCTGTTTCCAGGCAGGCTTCCATAATGGCCAAATCCTGATAGGGAAGGGCAACGTGAATTACCAATACAGGCTTGTAACTCCGGATGAGCTGCACAAGCTCCGGAATATTTTCAGCGTCTACCGCCGCCGTGGAAAAATTTTGGTGTCCTGTATCTCTGCGAACAGCCTCTGCAATGATATCACATTTGGATTTGGTCCTGCTGGCGAGCAGGATTTCCTGAAAAACTTCCGGATGCTGGGCACATTTGTAAGCTACGACGCGGCCAACACCGCCAGCGCCTATGATCATCACTCTTGACATGACATTCATTTTATTTTCGCCCCAAATGTACTTAAATTGCACGTGAAATTGTCTATTACATGCACAAAGCTGAAATCATTGGTAGATTTGATCCCAATGGGGTAGGGTTGCGGAACGGGCGGTTCATCGGATTGCCTTTTGACGCAGAAAATGCGGAAGTCCTGCTCCTGCCAGTCCCCTGGGACGTTACGGTCTCTTCCAGCGCGGGTACTGCTGGTGGGCCAGAGAATATCCTCGAGGCTTCAAGCCAACTTGACCTCTACGACCCGGATGTCGAGGATGCCTGGAAATTGGGTATTTTTTTCCATCCGGTAAATGCCTGGTGGCAGGATTGCAATGCCACCCTGAGGCCACTGGCAGCGCGTTATATCGAATTTCTCGAAGCAGGGGGTTTGCCCAAAAACAATCCCGATATGCTGGCCATCCTGGAGGAAATCAACCATACCTGCGCAAAACTCAAAGATTGGGTGCGGGATCAAACCCGGCAGACGCTCCGTGCGGGAAAGCTTCCGGGTTTGGTAGGGGGAGACCACAGTACACCTTTAGGGCAGATAGAAGCCCTTTTGGAAGCGCATGGACAATTTGGCATCCTGCATCTCGATGCGCACATGGACCTGCGCGAGGCGTATGAAGGCTTTATATATTCCCATGCCTCTATTTTTTTTAATGCCCTGAAGTTTGAAGGCATTACCCAGTTAACCCAGGTGGGTATCCGGGATTATTGCGAAGAGGAAATGCTTCTCGCAAAAGCAATGCCCGGGCGTATTTCTGTTTTCTTCGATCAGGACTTGCAGGAGCAATCTTTTCAGGGGGTCTCCTGGATGGAGCAATGCAGGGAAATTGTTGCTACCCTGCCAGAAAAAGTATATATCAGCTTCGATATTGATGCCCTCGACCCAGGGCTTTGTCCAAATACAGGTACCCCGGTACCGGGCGGACTTACTTTGCCTCAGGCTTTCTTTCTCCTCAAACAACTTGCAATCAGCGGAAAACAGATTATTGGTTTCGATTTGAACGAAGTAGGGGGGCAGGGATGTACCTGGGATGGCAATGTGGGGGCACGTGTGCTATATAAATTGTGTAACTGGATGGGCCGCACCAATGGAAGGATATAAAGCCTGTTCGGGATTTCTTCCCTTGGAATAAAAGCCCCGGGGCTTTTTACAAAACTCCGGAGATAAAACCAGGACAATATGAAAAAAATGAGTCCGCGCTTTTTGTTGTTCGGTATTGCCCTGACACTACTTGCTGGTGCCGCCTGGCTTTTTCGCTTCAACCCTAAGTCGGCTGTGGCTGAAAACGAAAAGAAACGTACAACTCCTGAGGGACTCCTGGCCCACAGCCAGGAGTTTAGGAAGGAAATTATCCCCGTGGGCAAAGGGGTATATTGTGCCGTTGGGTATGGGCTGGCCAATGTGATTATGATTGAGGGAAAAGATAGCCTGATTATCGTGGATGTCCTGGAAAGTAATGAAGCAGCCAAGGCATTAAAAGCCGATTTGGACAAAATTTCCACCAAGCCCATCAAAGCACTGATTTATACCCATAACCATACTGATCATACCTCCGGTGGGGAAGGCTTTGTACAGGAAAACGCTGATTTTGAGGTGTATGCCCACGCAACTACGGCCAGGCTTATTGACCAGCAAGTTAATCTCCTTCGACCAGTCACGACCCGCCGTGCAATGCGTATGTTCGGGAATTCCCTGGCGGGAAGGCCAGACTGGCATGTCAACTGTGGAATCGGGCCCCGGCTGGAAATTGACGAACATGCTACACTTACTACCTACCGCCCCACTATCACTTTTGACAAGCGGTTAAAGGTCAACATTTCCGGGGTGGATTTGGAGCTGATACATGCCCCCGGCGAAACTTCCGATCAAATTTTTGTCTGGTTACCCGCTCAGCGTTTACTTATCTGTGCCGATAACCTGTATCGGGCCTTTCCCAACCTGTATACTATACGCGGCACACCTTACCGGGATGTCCTTGAATGGATGCGCAGCATTGACCTTATCCGAGAAATGGAACCCGACATCCTGGTCCCCTGTCATTCCCGACCGGTTTTTGGGAAAGCAGAAATCTATGCTATCAGTACGGCCTACAGGGATGCTATCCAGTTTGTACATGATCAGACCATTCGCAATATCAACAAGGGCCTTGATCCGGAAGAGGCAGCGCAGATAGTGCAATTACCTCCACACCTTGCCGGACATCCATTCTTGCAGGAATATTACGGCAAAACGGAATGGTCGGTTAAAAATATTTTCAACGGCTATCTTGGCTTTTTTGATGGCAACCCCGCACGCCTGCATCCTTTACCACCCCTTGAAAAAGCCCGCAAAATGGCTGATTTGGCAGGGGGGACAGATCGGTTGCGGGAGCAGTGTGCCCAGGCACTGGAAAATCGCGAGTATCAGTGGGCCCTCGAGCTATCCGATTATTTGCTCCGGCTTGACCCCGCCGATGCCCGCGTGACCAGTATCCGAAAAACCTGTTTGATGACTCTTGGGGAACAGGAGAGTAACTCCAACGCGCGACATTATTATATTACCTCTGCACTGGAAATGGATAAAGGCTTTCGTCCGATTGAGGCGGGTCTCAATATGGCTTCCATCCGGCAATTTCCCCTTTCGGCTTTTTTTGCATCCCTGACTGTCGCCCTCGTCCCGGAAAAAAGCTTGGCCCGGGAGCAAAAAGTGGTGTTTAGATTCACCGATAGCGGGGAAATATTTACCCTACAAGTGCGCAGAGGGGTATGTGAGGTTCAGGCTCGCGAACTACCTGGTGCCGATATGGAAATACGACTGAGTTCTGATACCTGGAAAGCATGCCTGGCAAAGCTAAAATCACTGCCTGTCGCCTTGCTCAAAGGAGAAATCCGCATGGAAAAAGGGACCCGGGTGGACTTTTTGGCGTTCATGGCTATGTTTACAGAATAAAAGAAAAAAATCGCATCTGAAATGAAAATTACCCTGATCGGAGCACTTTCTGTCCTGCTATTGTCCCTGTTTTCGATCCAGGTGGATGCACTAGCCGTCTTGTTGAGCGTTATCCCTCTATCGGAGCAGCGGGTCATCGCCCTTATGTTTTTGCTTTTTGTATTGTTGCTTGGGATGTCAAGCTATCTATTGGGGCGCCAGCGTGTCCAGGGGTGGAAATTGGTGGCTGTCCAGGCATTAGTGGGGACAATCATCGCCTGGGGACTTCAGGTGCTGGAATTTTCCCTGTACACCCGGCAAGGGGGTATTGCATGGACATTTAACCCCTTCGAAGATGAGTTGAGGCGTTCCCTGTTTTTCGTGCTACCTGCATTGCTTGCAGGAGGGGCTCTGGCACAATTTTCCTGGAAAATTATCCTGCCTGTTTTTGCAGGGATATCCGTTTTAGGTGCCTGGTGGGTTTTTTCTGGTTTAACACGCTATACTGCTCCAGCCTATCCCGAGGTGGCAGCCCGGGATACTGTACACCCCAATGTAGTTTTCGTGCTAATGGACGATGTGGGATATTTTGACCTTTCATCCTATGGCAATTCCCTCGTCCAAACACCTGCTATTGACCAAATTGGGAGATCGGGTGTACGGTTTACAACAGCATATTGCGCTGCGCCGGTATGTGCACCATCCCGTGCTTCTATGCTAACCGGACGTTATTCCCAGCGATTTGGTTTTGAAGGGCTTACAGATCCACTGCCTTTTATTTTCCGCTACCGGACTGCCAATTTTAAGGGAGCGCCCAATGGCGATCATCCGGAGCCACAGCCATTCTGGTGGCGACAAACCCCGCTTTCCAAGCGTGGCCTGCCCATGACAGAGACGACAATTGCGGAGTTCCTCAAAGGCCAGGGTTATGCGACAGCCTTATTCGGAAAATGGCACGGGGGCGTGCATCCCAATTTCAGCCCGCTAAAACACGGATTTGATACTTTTTTTGGATTTAAAGCGGCAGGATCCCTATATGCCGATCGCAGGGATACGTCCATTATTACCCGTCCACCCACGAATACCCGTATAGATAAAATTACCAATCAGCTCTACAATTATTTCCTATTCGATGGAGATAAGATGCTGCTCCATGCGCCAAGGGTTTACCAGACCGATCTTTTTACCCAAAAGTCATTGGATTTTATTGAGGCAAATAAAAACAATCGCTTTTTCCTCTTCCTTTCCTATGGTGCTGCTCACGCCCCCATGCAGGCAAAAAAGGCGTTTTACCACCAACTCTCCCATATTCGTGACCCTGACCAACGGGCATTTTATGCGATGATTTTATCGGCAGATGAGGGGGTTAGAAAAATACAGGAAAAATTGAAAGCACTTGACCTGGACAAAAATACCCTCTTTATCTTCTCGAGCGATAATGGGGGAGCTACTTACTTGGAAATAAATACCAGCGGGCAACTTAAAGGAGGAAAATTCAGCCATTTTGAAGGCGGCCTGCGCGTGCCGTTTATGATGCACTGGCCCGGGAGGATTCCTGAGGGCCAGGTATATCAAAAACCAGTTAGTCATTTAGATATTTTTCCTACCATAGCTGCTGCTACCGGTGCCGATTACACTAACCTGAACCTCGATGGTAAAGATTTAATGCCAGCACTGCGGGATTCGGCAGTGATTCCCCACGAAGTATTGTTTTTCAGAAACCGGTACAGCAAGGCAGTCCGGGCTGGTGATATGAAATTGTATGTAAACGAAAAAAACAAAGTATCTCTCCTATATAACCTTGCCAGCGATCCTTCTGAAACTACAGACCTTTCAAAGGTATTGCCTGCGGAAAAACGCCGTTTAAGGCAACTCCTCGCCAAGTGGGAAAAGGACTTGCAACCTCCAGCATGGAAGCAATCCACCAATTTTGCCATCCTGGCTGGAGATAAATATTATTTTTTTGGTGAATGAGGCATTGGGGTTGTGTAAAAAGCCCCCGGCTTCTCATTTAGCGGCTTGCGCCGCCAAATGTTTTTATGGGGTTGTGTAAAAAGCCTGGCGGCAGCACTTTGGCGGCTTACGCCGCCAACAATAATTTTGAATGGACATCGTTTTACCTCATTTTGCTTCGCAAAATGAGGTAAAACGATGTCCATTCAAAACTTTCTTTCGCCGCCGAAGGCGGCGGAATACCTTTTCAGACAGCCTTTTCAAAATAATTTTTGGCGGCATCAACCGCCAAAAATTATTTTTGTTAAATACCCTTCTTGGGGGTATCTTAGGCCATTATGTGTGATAATAAATCCACCACGCCATGAAAGTCATTGCAAGCACCTTTATCTTCTTTTTTGTTGGTCTTTTGACCGGTTCCTGCCAGCCAACAGGCGTACCTATTGATACTATGCTTTATGAAGGGCAGTCCATCAAACAGGACAAGCGCCTTACTACGATTGCTTTTGGTTCCTGTAACCGGATTGACAGAGACCAGCAGATATGGGCCTCCGTACTAGCTAACCGCCCTGATCTCTGGATTTGGCTGGGGGATAATGTTTATGCCGATACCTATGACATGCGGGAGATGAAGCGTCAGTACCTCACACAAAAACACTTTCCCGAATACCGTGCATTACGCGCCACTACGCCTGTAGTAGGGATTTGGGACGACCACGACTACGGTGTAAACGATGGAGGTAAATCCTATAGCAAAAAGAAAGAAAGCAAGCAGCTCTTGTTTGATTTTCTGGACGTGCCCCCGGGAGACCCAGCCAGGTCGAGGGAAGGGGCTTATCAGTCTTATTCCTTTGGTCCAAAAGGGCAGAAAGTGCAGGTAATCCTGCTCGATGGACGGTATTTCAGGGATTCGCTGGAGCGGGGCAGCCCCGGTTCCGGAGTACGCTACGTCTCCAATCCAAAAGGCGATATCCTGGGAGAAGCCCAATGGAAATGGCTCAAAACAACCCTGCGCAAAAGCGATGCCCAGGTCCACATCATCGGGTGTGGGATACAGTTTTTACCGGAGGAACAAAAATTTGAGAAGTGGGCTAATTTTCCGGAGGCACGGGCACGACTGCTTGCACTACTTGAAAAAATCCGGCCTGAAGGCCTTTTGCTCATCAGTGGCGACCGCCATATTGCAGAGCTTAGCCACTTC
Source organism: uncultured Haliscomenobacter sp. (assembly GCA_964527495.1). Classification (GTDB taxonomy): domain Bacteria; phylum Bacteroidota; class Bacteroidia; order Chitinophagales; family Saprospiraceae; genus JADJPL01. The sequence goes on along the minus strand of CAZGOT010000021.1, from coordinate 11,601 downwards.
CGTCCAAGCCCTTCCGGATCTGAGATTTACGAACTTACTTCCAGTGGACTTACCCATACCTGGTCGTTAGGGAGTAATACTGAATCTAACCCGCTCCGGATTGGGGAAATGGTTATTGCACGGAATTTTGGGCTCATCCATATTGACTGGTCCGGACTCCTCCCCAAGATCCGCCTGGAAATAAGGGGGCTGGAGAATGCCCTGTTTCTGGACTATGCTTTGCCATCTACGAATCCTTGAAGGTAGGCAAATCGTGGGCATAGTTTTCCACCATCGGCAATGGTGGCACGCTCCAGTACAGCACTATGGGATTTAAAAAATTCTGGAAGTACCGCATCAAGAAACATATGGCCGAAAGCCGTTGAAGCATCCCGTGGCATTTCGTTGGGCAAATTATCAATAGCCATCACATCAATCGCCCCCTGATGCCAGGGTGGCACCTCCAGCCCAGTAAAAGGGTCAAATCCATATACTGGCTGGGCAATTGTAGATGCCCGGATAGTAGAGGGTACCGAGCTAACAGGTGCAATATCGCAGGTCACATCCGCAATAACCTGGATGTGGAAATCATCCCGCTGCATTTCCTCCAGAGTAAAGAATGCTGGTGCGCGGTTATCCCAGAAAATGCCATTGATGAAAATATCCGCAGTGCTGGCAAAAGGAGCGAAAGTGCTGCGGTATTCCTCCGGATGGGTATAATAATGCCGGGGGTCAAAGAGCCCCCCCCTTTTATGCGCTACATATTGCGGCGTACGCAATTGGGTAAATACCGCTTTCGAAAAGGATTTATTTAAAAAATCCGCTGCATCAACCTCCATAATCCCCATATCGTGCAATACCTCGGCTGCACCCGCCCCTACCCTTCCAGTTCCTGTCAGGACGATTTTCAGCGGGGGCCATGGGATACTTTTGTAGAGGAATTTTGCCTCAGCATAATCCCGGCAATCTTTCATACGTCTAAGGTGGAAAGATCCAGTTCGGCGGCCATAAGTATACAGCGCATTATGTGCGCCGACCATTCCGGCAAAGCGCCCAAATGCGATCAAACGGTTTCCTTCCTCATTTGTCAGGACTTCATAGTCTATCAACCGGATATGCTTTTTGAGGACAGCCTGGAGCAGTTTCCGGTTATAGGATTGCATTTTAATGGTATGGGAAAAAAACAGGTAGGTCTTGTCTTCCATCAACAAATCAACTGGCACTTCCTTGACCCCCATGAGGATTTGGCATTCCCCAAGATCTTCCTGAAGGCGAGCTCCTGCTGCCAGATATTCCTTATCCGAGAAGCACCTTCCGGCAAAGGGTTGCACCACCACTTCGATTGGCGCGCGGTCTTTTATAATTTTACACTGTGCAGGAGCGATCGGCACCCTGGAATCAGGAGGCACCTTTCCTTCCCGTAAAATCCCTATTTTCATCTGGAACATTCCTTTTGCGGGTCGAAGATACTGAAAACACGGCTGGAAGGTGAAAAAAATCACTCCGTCAGACTAATGAAAATCACTTTTATTTCTTACAAAAGAGGTAACTTTACCATAGGTGTTAGGAAAATACAGTACACCTGCTCCCCAGTTAGAAGGGGCGCGGTGCCCATTTAACTTTGTAATACATCACTTTCAAAACCAATATTATGGCAACGCTGACCAAAGATGTATTCCGCACTTTAAGCCAGGTGGAACAGCCCTTTTGCGCAACTATTTACCTGCCGACCCATCAGACCGGCGATCCGGCCCTCCAACAAGCCAATGCCAAAGCTTTAAAACAACAGCTAAAAACGCTGAGGGAAAAACTGGAAAAAGAAGGGATGGCACCCTTTGCCCTCGAATCCTTCACTGCACCTGTCGAAAACCTGGTCAATGATTCTGGCTTTTGGAGAAAACAAACAGAGGGCCTTGCCATTTTCCTTTCCAATCAACAAATGGAATACTATCCCCTGCCCTTTTCTCCTGAACCCCTGCTTTTTCTGGCCAACCGGTTTTACCTGCAGCCTCTTTTTCCCTTATTTGCAGATGATGGAAAATACTTGGTGCTCAACCTTGGGCTGGAAAAAGTGCGCTTGTTCAGCGGAAGCAGGTACACCTTTACAGAAGAAGATATTTCCTCCTGGATTCCCGATAGCATCGAAGCAGTAGTCGGTTATGACCACGAGCCCCGCAATATACAGGTCAGGAGTGTGCCTTCCATGCAGGGGGGAGCTTCCTACCATGGATACGGCGAAGGGAAAGATGACCGAAAGGCGGAGATTTTGGGCTATATTCGGGAGGTCGAAAAAGGAATATCGAAAAAGCTAAACGGGGAAGTCGCTCCGCTCGTTCTCACCGGAACGGATTATCTTCTGGCTATGTACAGGCAAGCGAATGACTACCACGGCCTGTACCCTGAATCCCTCGTCGGCAACCATCAGCACACCGAACCAGAGGAACTCCACCAAAAAACCTGGGAACTCATAGCCCCGCACTTTATTGCCCAGAGGCTACAGCACCGCGATCAGTTTCTACAATTCCAGAATACCCCTCACACTTCTACGGATATTGGAGAGATTCTGCCGTCTGCCATTTACGGTAAGGTACAAGCCCTCTTTGTGCGCAAAAACGCAGATATCTGGGGGATTTATAACCCTGCTGGTGCAGAAGTGGAAATTGACCCGGGACCTGGCAGGGCAAATACCTCTCTGAGCGAGCTTGCCGCTATTCAAACTTTTCTGCAGGGCGGACAGGTGTACCTTTCTGCTCCGGAGGAGATGCCTTTTGAAGAAGCAAAAATCTGTGCGCTTTATCGGTATTAGCAGAGTCGTTTTAACCTAAAACCTATCCAGTCGGTATTTTTTCATAACCCGCTTGATTTTGCGGGCATATTGCGGGTCAGTAGCATAGCCACATTCCTGGAGGCCTTCTGCCCAAGCCCCCAGATCATCGCCAGGAATTTTGAATAACTCATCATAGCGGGGGTTGGACAACAAGAAGCGGGTAAAATCCATGAAGCTCTCCTCCGGGTGGGCATAAGCCCGGAAGCACGCTTTCACCCGGTGATGGCGAAGGCTGTAATACTCTGAAGTCTCGAGGCAGAGCCGTTTGTGGCGGCGACTTGCTTTAATGCCAAAGTGGTTATGTGCACGCCTGGAAAGGTCACTTTGGCCCCAGCCCGTCTCCAGTCCTGCTACCGCAAGCTGTAGCCCTGCCGGTACCCCGCTGATTTCGTGCAGCTTTTGGGCGGTAGCACCAAATTGCTGAACGTATGCCTCCACTGCTGCGGGCCGCTGCGGACGTACGCAGGAACGGTGCCACCAACTCACCAGCATCCAGGAAAATACGCTGATAATCAGCAATCGCCAAAATTGATCGTTTTTCGGTTTCTTGCCTCGATTTGGGAGTGTCCCCTGGATTTTATAGGACATGAATATGCATTTTTTTGCCATCATAGCCCCCTGAGGTAAAAAAGGGCACCATTGGCAACACAAAAATACCAATTATCCAACGCAAAAAAGTGAAATCTTCTTTTGACGAATGCACCTTGTATGGGTACAAAAACAAAAACTGCCTTTCTTTTTTTTCAAGGCAACAAATTCAAAAAATCTTACGTATCAGTTATTATCGGGTGAGGAATCTTACGCGTCAAAAACAAACAAAAAACAAAACAACTGTAACATGATGAATCATGGTTTTAAAAGACCTGTCTGGTCGGGAGCCCTGCTCCTTTTTGCATTGACTAACCTTTCCAGATGTACATATGAACAAATAACCCCAACAGATACAGGAGGAGCGGCCTCATCCGGGATTTGTTTCGAAACAGACATCCTTCCAATTTTTCAAAGTAACTGTACCCAGAGCGGATGCCATAACTCTAAGGACCGGCGCGATGGTTATGACCTTACCAATTACAATGGTATAATGAAAGGTATTGTACCGGGCAATTACCGAAAAAGCGAAATATATGAATCCCTGGTGGAAACTGGCGACGACCGCATGCCTCCATTCCCTTATGACCCGTTGCGCCAGGCAGATATCGCACTGATAGCCCAGTGGATACAAGAGGGGGCAAAAAATACGGTCAATTGCGGCAATACCACTGTAAACTGTGACCTGACCAATATCACCTACTCCGCTACAATCGCACCCCTCATGGCAAAGTATTGTAATGGATGTCATAGCGGAACCTCTCCTCAGGGAAATATCCGGACAGCAAACTATACCGCCCTGAAGACGTTATCCAGTAAGCCATCTTTCATGGGCTCCATGCGTCATCTTTCGGGCTTTTCCCCTATGCCCCAGAATGCTGCCAAACTTTCCACCTGCCAGCTCGACCAAATCCAAAAGTGGCTCGACCTCGGTGCTAAAAATGATTAATTATGCGTATATCCCTCTTATTCAGCTATTTTGCACTCTTTCTGCTCCCACTGACCCTTGCTGCACAAGGAAAATACTATACCAAATCGGGTACTATCGTATTCGATGCGGATGGTCCACTGGACGATATTGAAAAAATCCATGCCAGGAATACCGCCGCAACCTGCGTACTTGATGCCGCAAATGGTCAGATGGAATGGTCGGTTACTATCCGGGGGTTCAAATTTGAAAATGCCCTCATGGAAGAGCATTTCAATGAAAATTATCTTGAAAGCGATAAATTTCCCAGAGCCCTCTTTAAAGGAAGTATTGCGAACCCCGCGCAAGTCAAATGGGCAGAGGACGGGGTTTATCCTGTGAAGGTACAGGGTAAAATGACTTTACACGGTGTGACACGGGATATTTCCGCCAGTGGCAGTATTGCTGTAAAGAATAAACAGATCAGCACCTCTGCCAATATTGAAATCGCCCTGGAGGATTACGATATTAAAATCCCATCGGTAGTAGGGTTTAAAATTGCTAAAATTGCAAAGGTGGAGATCCAGGCAAAGCTGGAGGCTTTACCTGAAAAGAAAGGGTAGGATTTCTTTTGGTTTTAAGGTTGTGTGCAAAGTATTCCGCCGCCTTCAGCGGCGAAAGGATATTATGTAAAAAGCCCCCGGCATAACATTTGGCGGCTTGCGCCGCCAAATGTTATTTTAAACAGACGTCATTTTCATTGATTTTGCTTCGCAAAATCAATGAAAATGACGTCTGTTTAAAATTTTATTTCGTCGCAGTAGGCGGCGGAATACTTTTTACACAACCCCGTCGTTCATTCAAAATTTTATTTCGTCGCCGAAGGTGGCGAAATACTTTTTACACAACCCCTTTCAAAATATTACCTTTAACCTGCCATAATTTCATCGCCACAAGGCTAATAAATTCAATGATATGAGAACAAGTTGGTTTACACTCATAATTTTTCTTTTAGGTTTTAGTTACGCAAATGCACAAGGCGGAAGTCTCCTCGACTTGTTGGGCGAAACGGAAGGGACCCAAACCGTACGCAATGCTTTTAAAAGTACCCGCGTAATCAATGGGCATAGTATAGAAATGCTACGGGAGGGTGTCCTGGATTTTCGCATCCTGCATCGCTTCGGGCCGCTTAGCCTGGGTGGTTATCAGTTATTTGGCCTCGACCAGGCCAGTATGCGGATTGGATTTGATTATGGCATTAGCGATAACCTGAGTGTGGGCTTTGGGCGGAGTACCTCCAAAAAAGAGCTCGACGCCTTTGCCAAATACAGGATCAAGGCACAGACAAGCGGAGAAAAAGCATTTCCTGTATCCCTGGTGTGGGTCAGCGGGATTACACGCAACGGGTTAAAAGAGCCTTTCACCGGCATTACCTCTCCGACTGCGGCCCAGCGATTAGGGTTTTACCACGAACTGCTCATTGGACGCAAATTCAGCGAAGCATTTTCTCTGCAGATGGCCCCCATCTTTGTACACCGCAACGTCGTCGAAGATGCCCTTACCCCAAATGACCTATATGCACTTAGCGTAGGTGGCCGCCTAAAATTAAACAAAAGAATGGCTTTTACCTGGGATTATGCGTATGCCTTCAACCGGGAACCCAACGACCCTACCCTGAATCCTTTATCCATCGGCCTGGATATTGAAACAGGCGGCCACGTCTTTCAGCTTCATTTTTCTAATGCTACCGGAATGAATGAGCGTGCCTACCTCACCGACAACAATGGCAACTGGGGCAATGGCGATATCCGTTTCGGGTTCAACCTCTCCCGGGTCTTTCAGGTGAAAAATACAGAGTAGGTTTGCTTCCATAAAAAATGATTATCTTTGCACATCTCATTTGGGGTGCCTGA
>CAZGOT010000021.1:0-5377 GCA_964527495.1 uncultured Haliscomenobacter sp. | reverse complement strand
CCCATAGAACCTGTCCGGGTAATGCCGGAAAGGGAAATGAGGACTTTCAACAGCTATTGTCCTCTCAAGTCGGGTTTTTGTTGAAAGCGCTGCAAAGCCTCAAAGGCAGCGGATAGGTTTACCGCACAATTTCATACATGCAAAAGTTGATTTTCGGATGTACCATATTCTTCCTGGTAGTGGCGCTCCCAAAAGTGTTCGGACAATCTACGCTATCCGGGACTGTTCGCAATGCCCAGGGCCAGCCCTTGGCAGGAGCAAATATATGGCTGGTAGAAATGCGTAAAGGAACGGCCGCAGACGAAAATGGTGCTTACCGCCTCACTGAACTGGCACCAGGCTCTTATACCCTTCAGGTTTCTTATTTAGGATATGCCACAGATACCCGGATAATAGCCATTGTATCGGGTATATCAGAAAAGCGCGAAAATATTGCCCTGGAGGAATACTCCTACCAGGTGGACGAACTGGTCGTTCGGGCAACCCGATCAGAGCGGCTCACCCCCATGACGTTTCTCAACCTTTCCGAACAACAGCTCAGGCCCCATAACCTGGGTCAGGATGTGCCCATTATGCTACAGTGGACCCCCTCGGTCGTCGTTACTTCAGATGCCGGTAATGGTGTGGGTTATACTGGAATCCGCATCCGGGGTACCGATCCTACCCGCATCAATATTACCATCAATGGCATTCCCCTCAATGATGCGGAATCGCAACAAGTTTATTGGGTCAACATGCCCGATTTTGCCAGTAGCACGGCGGATGTACAAATCCAGCGTGGGGTCGGCTCTTCCACCAACGGAGCTGGTGCCTTTGGAGCCACCATCAACCTGAATACCTCCAATGTCCAACACGATCCATATGGTGAAATCAATGTATCAGCGGGTTCTTTCAATACCTGGAAGCGGAATATCGCATTTGGGTCCGGCTTGTTAGGCAAGCGTTTTACCCTGGACGGCAGGCTTTCCAAAATTACTTCAGAGGGGTACATTGACCGGGCTTCCTCAAATCTGGAGTCGTATTATCTCTCCGGTGCCTATGTGGGCGATCGCTCCATGCTCCGGTTTATCACTTTTTCCGGTCATGAACGCACCTATCAGGCCTGGTATGGCGTACCCCCTGATCTTTCGGACGATTGGGCAACGCGGACTTTTAACCCTGCAGGTACCGAAAAGCCTGGCGATCCTTATGACAATGAAGTGGACGATTACCGGCAGACCCATTATCAGTTGTTGTTCAACCAACAATTATCCCCTTCGCTCAACCTCAACGCCGCGCTACATTATACCCGTGGACAAGGCTTTTACGAGCAGTATAAGGCGGATGAAGCGCTGGAGGATTATGGTCTTCAGCCGGTACTTCAGGATGGCCGTCCACTGGTTACAGATCTGGTGCGCCGCCTCTGGCTGGACAACCATTTTTTGGGTGGATTATTCAGTTTGCAATATGCCTGGCGGGGGGTGAGCTTCAATGCCGGAGGAGCGATACATAGATATGAAGGACTGCATTTCGGTGAACTTGTCTGGGCCCAATATGCTTCCAACAGCTTTCCCGGGCACCGCTATTATGAAAACGACGGCTTAAAGCAGGATATCAACGTATATGGGAAAGCCCTGATACCCATTTCCGATAAATTCCATGCCTACGCTGACCTGCAGGTGCGTGGCGTAGATTACCGCTTTCTGGGATATGATAATGCGGGGCGCAATGTAGACCAGGAAGCTAAGCATCGCTTTTTCAACCCCAAAATGGGCTTCACCTTCGCCCCTGATGCCAGGACTACAGCCTATGCTTCTTTTGCCATTGCCAATCGCGAACCCAACCGCGACGACTATATACAGTCCACCCCGGAAAGCCGTCCCAGGCCGGAGCGTTTGTACGATACAGAAATCGGATACCGCTATGCAGGCACCACTGTCGGCTGGGAGATTAATGGCTATTACATGTATTATCGCGACCAGCTCGCCCTGAATGGCCAGATCAACGATGTGGGCGCTTACACCCGCGTGAATGTGCCGGAAAGCTACCGCCTGGGCGCAGAGTTGTCCGGGGCATGGAAGCCGGTGCCTCTGCTTAACCTTCAAGGCAACCTCACCCTGAGCCGTAATAAAATTCTGGTATTCGAGGATTTTCTGGATGATTACGTCAGCGACCCCCAGTCGGGCGAAACCATCTGGAAAGGACAGTCTACAGCGACCTACCGCAGTACCGACCTATCCTTCTCTCCTAATTTGGTAGCAGGCTTTGAATGTGCTATCATGCCCTTTAAGGAAAGCCAGAAAATGCCCTTTGCCAAGGACTTTGAAATCGCCTGGATGAGCCGCTGGATCGGCCGCCAGTTTATTGACAACCGGGCGGACCCTGCAAATGCGCTGGCTGCTTATTCGTTTACCAACCTGCGCCTGCGTTTTACTGCTGGCAGCAAATCCCTGGAGGCCCTGGAATTTACTTTTCTATTGCAAAACCTCTTCAATGCCCAATTTTCCTCCAATGCCTGGTCATACCGCTATCGCTATGATGGCCAGACGGTAATGGATCAGGGGTTTTTCCCTCAGGCAGGGCGCAATTACCTGATGGGGGTACGGGTACGTTTTTAATGGCGGATGTTCAAAACTTTCTTTTGCTGCTACAAGCGGCAAAAGAAAGTTTTTTGAGGCGGTTTCAAAAGTATGCGGTTATGTAAAAAGGTCTGAGGCCCTCATTTGGCGGCTGACGCCACCAAATAATATTTTGAACGAACATTGATTTTATTGATTTTGCTTCGCAAAATCAATAAAATCAATGTTCGTTCAAAACTCTCTTTAGTCGCCGAAGGCGGCAGGATATTTTTTACACCCTCTGAACTTCAAAAAAAGACCTGATATGAAGCAAAAAATCTTAGCAGTTGCTGCTTTAATGACCTTATCCATGCAGATAAAAGCTCAAAATCCGCTCCCCAGCGTAGTAAGCGGCAAAATTGAACGCGTGGCGGACTTTCAATCAAAGTATGTAAGTGCCAGAAATATTGATATCTGGCTTCCAGAAGGCTATTCCAGTTCTAAAAAATATGCCGTGTTGTATATGCACGACGGGCAAATGCTCTACGATCCCGCCCAATCCTGGAATAAGCAATCCTGGGATATTGACGACGTGGCCGCAGGCATAATCACTAAAAACGATATCAAAGATTTCATCGTCGTTGGCATCTGGAATAGTGGTCAGACAAGGCATCAGGAATATTTCCCTCAAAAGCCATTTGAGCAATTGACCCAGGTTGAAAAGGACTCTGTTAACAAGCAATTGCAAACTGCGGGAAGAACAACAGAGACTTTCCAACCGCGATCCGATGACTACCTGCGGTTTATCGTAAAGGAACTAAAGCCTTATATTGACCGCAATTTTGCCGTTCACACAGACCGGCAAAATACGTTCATTGCAGGTAGCAGTATGGGCGGGCTGATTTCCATGTATGCAATTTGTGCCTATCCGAAAATATTTGGAGGAGCAGCCTGCTTATCCACGCATTGGGTAGGTACATTTACCTTGGAAAACAACCCTGTTCCAAATGCATTTATTCAATATCTAAGCGAGAATCTTCCTGATCCGAAAAACCATAAAATATACTTCGACTGTGGCGACCGGAACCTGGATGCCTTGTACCCGGAAATCCAAAAACAGGTAGATCGCGTGATGAAAGCCAAAGGATATAAAGGCAGCACCTGGCTTACAGAGTATTTTCCCGGAGAAGATCATAACGAGCAATCCTGGAATAAAAGATTACATATCCCACTTGAATTCCTGATGCAAGAATAACGATACCATACCGCAATGGCAAATTTTGTACCTTTGCTCTACACAACGTATTGTCTATGCCCAAAAAACTACCGCTCGGGTTACAAGATTTCCGAAAAATTATCGAAAACGGGTTCTTATATGTAGATAAGACTGCATATGTATTCCATATTGTTTCCAACCCCGGCGCTTTTTTCCTCTCCCGCCCCCGCCGCTTCGGCAAATCCATTACCGTTGCTACGCTGCACGAGCTCTACAAGGGCAGCCGTGAGCTGTTCCAAGGGCTGTGGATAGAGGATAAGTGGGACTGGACCAAAAAACATCCCGTGCTTCGCCTCTCCCTCACTTCCATTGGCTTCCAGGAGTTAGGCTTGCGACGGGCCCTCCTACAGGAAATCGGCCTCATCGCAGAAGCACATGGAATTACCCTCAAAACAGAGGGCCTGGCCTCCCGGTTCCGCGAACTCATCGGAGCCATGGCCCAAGCAGGAAACAAAACCGTGGTCCTGGTGGACGAATACGACGCCCCGATTATCAACTACCTGGGCACCAATCTCGAACAAGCTGTCGAGAACCGGGAAATCCTGCGCGAGTTCTATACTGTCCTGAAAGACTGCGACACCCAGCTTGAACTGGTCTTCCTCACCGGGGTGAGCAAATTTTCTAAAACGGGGATTTTCTCCGGGCTCAACAACCTGGTGGACCTGTCCATGCATCCGGCCTTTGCCACTATGCTTGGCTACACCCAGGAAGAATTGGAGGCGAATTTTTCGGAGGAAATCGAAGCGGCAGGTGATGCGCTGAAACTTTCCCGCAGCCAATTGCTGGATAAAATGCGGGAGTGGTACAATGGTTATCGGTTCCACCAGCATGCAGAAAAAGTCCATAACCCGGTGTCGGTCAATAATTTTTTCAGTCGTAAGGAATTTATAAACTTCTGGTTTGCCACCGGCACGCCGTCTTTCCTGGTAAAGTTGCTCAAAAAAGAAGGTATTTTCGACCTCAACCTACCGGCCATCAACCCAGGGGGCTTCGAAACCTTCGAGTTGGACAGCCTCAAGCCGGAGGCTATCCTTTTCCAGACGGGCTACCTCACGATCCAGGGCATGAACGAAGATGGCCTGATCCAGCTTGCCTACCCCAACAAGGAGGTGCGCGACTCCATGCTCGAAGTCCTGATCGAGGGCTTCCTGGCCGTGGATGTGGAGCGCTCGGCCTACCTGGTGATCCGCCTGCGCAACGCCTTTAGGGAAGACGATTTGGACAAGGCCATGGAAATCCTGCAGGGGGTATTTGCCAATATACCCTACTTTCTACACGAAAAATACCCGGAAAAGTTTTTCCATGCCGCCATCCACCTGCTGTTCACCTACATGGGCATCCGCATCCACAGCGAAGCCTGTACCACTGGAGGCCGGGTGGACAGCATGGTCGAAACGGATACGCACGTCTATATCCTGGAATATAAACTCGATAAAAGCCCCCGCGAGGCTATTGAGCAAATCCGGCGCAAGCGCTATTACCAATCGGCCTGGCACCTGGGTAAGCCAGTAATCGCTGTTGGGGTGAAGTTTTCCAGTCAGACGAAGAATATCGAGGAATGGGA